>JBILYM010000040.1:0-11401 GCA_044377725.1 Phycisphaerales bacterium | reverse complement strand
CGGACGGCAACGGCGGACTTGGCGAACACATTCTGCTTGGCGGACGCCGGTTCCTGGTGGTCGGGGTGGTGGAAACCACTCAGGCAAGAATGCTGGGAATGAACTCCAGCGAGGCGGAGATCTTCATCCCATTTAGTGTGGCAGAGAAGTTGCTGGATGGGTGGTATTTCATGCAGTTTGCGGCCATCGCCACCAGCCCAGAGACCGCGGAGGAGGCGAAGGCTGAAGTGGAGTACGTGATGCGCCGCCAACGCGGTCTGCAGCCAGACGATCCCGACACGTTCCGTGTTGCGGCACTGGATCAGTACATCAACCAATTCAAGAGTTTGGCATCGGGTGTCACGGCGATCGCCGGAGGCATTGTGGGCATCTCGCTGCTGGTTGGCGGCATCGGCATCATGAACATCATGTTGGTTTCCGTGAGCGAACGCACCCGCGAAATCGGCTTGCGCAAAGCGGTTGGGGCAACATCGGCGGCCATCCTGCTGCAATTTCTGTTGGAGGCAGTGACACTCACGGTGCTTGGTGGAATTGCCGGATTGGTGATTGGGAAGTTGATGGCAGTGAGTCTGACATACATTCCTGGAGCAAATCTTGAACAGGCCGATGTACCGGCATGGGCCGTGATCCTGTCCATCGTCTTTAGTGCCGGCGTCGGAGTTGCATTCGGCATGTTCCCTGCGTACAAGGCTTCTCGGCTTGACCCCATTGAGGCACTTCGCCACGAGTGACCCGATGCGCCGATTCCTTCCCGCCATCTTCACCACGCTCTCGTTCTTGGCCGCTGGCTGCCAGAACGATTTGTTTCGTGCTCAAGAAACGCCATTCACTGCACCTGATAATGCCCTGAAGGGGATCGAGACGGTGGATCTGACGTCGGCGACCTACGGTCCGCCGATTCCGGCCGAAGATGCCGTGGCGCAGGCAACGGCGGGTAGTTTCCGAGCAACGCGTTACGAGCGCACTCGAACGCTTTCCATTGCCGAAGTTCGCGCGTTGGCGCTCGCCAACAACCTGGATTTGCGTGTGCAGTTGGTAGCGCCTGATATTGCCAAGACGACTATCACGCAAGAGGAGGCAAAGTTCAACAACCTCTTTTACGCCGAATACAGCCGTAACGGTAGTAATTTGCTGACACAGTTGCAGAACAGCGAAGGACTGTTCTCGGATCAGGTGCAGATGGGCGTGGCGGTACCCTTGGCTACTGGCGGTTTAGTGAAGTTTCAACCGCAATACACCCAGTCCGGACAGGTCAGCGCACTGACCTCAGAGACGGATCAAGGCGGGTTACTCATGTCTATCAGCCAGCCGCTGTTGCGCGATGCTGGTGTGGGCGTGGCTACCGCATCCATTCGCGTCTCCAAGCTGCAAGGACAAATTACTGACTCGCGTACCAAACTTGAGGCGATTCGCATTCTTGCCAACGCGGATAAGGCCTATTGGAATCAGTACCGCACCTTCCGCGAGTTGGAAGTTCGTAAGCAGCAGTATGACCTTGCCATCGCACAGCTCGATCGTGCCCAGCGCCGCGTGGACAATGGTGATGCTCCGCTGGTGGAAATCTTGCGTGCGCAGAGTGGCGTTGGATCAACGTTGGAGAATCTGATCCTTGCTGACGCGGCGCTGCGGAATCGTCAGCGAGATCTGAAGCGCATCATGAATGACCCGGATATGCCCATGTCCGACGGGTGTGCATTGATTCCGGCAACGCAGCCGAATCCACTGGGCTTGCAACTTGATGCCAATATCCTTGCAGATGGCGCGGTGCGCAATCGCATGGAAATGTTGGAGTTGGAATTACAACTGGCCGTGGATGCCACCAACGTTGAAGTTGCACGCAATGGAACCTTGCCACTCTTTACGGTCGACTACAGCTACCAAATGCTCGGTGCTGGCAGCGGCCTCGCCGACAGCTTTGGCAATATTGGCGACGCGGATCAGTACACGGTGGCCGCCCGTGCAGAGATCCCCATCGGCAATGAAGCGCGTATGAGCCAGTTGCGGCGCGCGGTGCTGCAGCGTGTGCAACGCATGGCCACGAAAGATGCGCGTGCGCTTGCTATTCGTCAAGAAGTGCTCAATGCGGTAGATGCCATTGACACATCCTGGCAGCGGATCTTGGCGGCGCGCCTGGAGTCGATTCTGGCAGCGCGCACCTATGAAGCCGAGAAGCGGCAGTTTGATGTTGGACTGCGTAACAGCATCGATGTGCTTGAAGCGGCCAGCAGACTTGGTGATGCACAAACCCGTGAGGTCAACGCGCTTTCGGGCTATGAAATAGCACTCATCGATGCAGCTTTTGCGACCGGCACCGTGGTTGGTGGCACGCGCGTTCGTTGGGACGAGCTGCGCGCCCGTGACCCCGCGGTCGTTCCAGAAACTGGTAGCAATGGAATGATCGAGCCAATTACCGCCGTGCAACCGACGGGGTCCAGACCGCAGGCCGCGGCGGTAACGGACGCTGCTCAGCCTGCCACCGGTTCGGCAGACGTGCCTCCGCCCACCACTGCTCCGGCCGCTGCGCCTGTAGCCGTTCCGGCAAGTTGATTTCAACTTCTGCCGGGCTTGGTAGTCAACTGATCGGACCGGTCAACTTTCGCTCTGCCATCTGCATCATGAGTCGCACTTCTGCCGGGACGGCATCATCAGCGACAGCGCTGCGAAGTGCAGCGAGCAAAGCGGCATCATCGTGATTTGAAATACGTTCGCCGTGGAAGAGGTACGCAGCTGCCGCAGCCGCGATCGCTAGGCGACTACCCATGGATCGATCTTCTGCTCGCTCACCTTCGGAGCGCAGCGCAGCCCAAAGGATGCGGGCGCGGCGCAGACGAGCAAGCGGGGTGGTTGGGTCGGTGAGGAGCGCGACCGCTGTTCCTCGCTTGGCATCCACCTCGTAGGCGATCCAGTCACCCGATGCGACGGCGGGCTGGTCGAGTGAGTGCAGTACCCACGCCAGTGTGTCGCGCAGTGATCCGTCTTGAAATGGCTCAGGGCGTGTGGTTGGATCAACAGGATTCGTCATTGCATTCGTCCTTCCAGAAGAGACATCAGTTCGCGGAGTTCGCCGCGCGCACCGGCCGGCGAGGTGTCCACTGTCGCGCCAACGCCTTGGACAAGATGCGCGGCAAATGAGCGGCGCATTGAGATGATGGTGTTCGAAACTTGACTGAGCGCGGTGAGGTTCCAGCGCTCCATGAGTGATTCGTAGGAAGGCGGCGGTGCGCCTTCGAGCATGGGTCGCAGGATCCGCGACTCAAAGATGTCCCATTGCATGTCTCGACCGTTGGCCACACACTCAGCACGCATGGCTTCCGCAGCATCGCGAATCAGCATGCTGATCCAGGCACGGTGGAACGCTGAGTCGGGGGCAGGGTTCTGGCGGTCAGGCAGGGCGTCGTTGGCAAGTTCATCACTGTGGATGACACGCCCGTCGCTTGGATGTCGGCGCGCAGCGTGGTTGAACCGGTACACGTCAGCGAGGTAATTGCGAACGGCGCTCAAGAGCAATGTGCGGAACTGTCCACGCTTCTCATCAAGGCGCCCCAAGAGGTTTCTGCCTAACAGGACATCCGCAATGAAACCCTGGGTGAGTTCACGGGCCTCGTCATCGCGGCGACCGCTTTGTCGTATGTACGCGTAGATGGCTCCCCAGTAGCGAACTGCGGCCTCATCACTGCTGCGCGGGGCGGCTTCGCGTGGTGCGGGAGATTCGTTTGAAGGCGCGGTCATGGGAGGATCTGTCACGCGTTGCATGGAAGCACTGCTAAGAGATACGGCAAGTGCTACCGGAGTTCGTCGCATTTGCAGCAGTAGCAAACGTGATTCTTCTAAAAACAACACCGCGGTGCCCATAAAAGAGCACCGCGGTAAGTACGAATGGTTGCCGGTCACAGTTGACCGACATCCAAGCAATCAAGTGGAGCCGAGGGGAGTCGAACCCCTGTGCCGAAACAGTCCGCACAATGCCTCTACGAGTGTGTTTGCGGATTGATTGTCGACCGCACAGACCCCCGCAACGGGGTGTGCGAACCAAGACATGCATCATCTCGTTCCGCCGAAGCATGTCAGCCCATTGGAACCAGCCTGATTTTTGACAGCGGCCCCCTTATTCAGGCGTGGGGGGACTCACTGCACAGCCTAATTAGGCTGCGAGAGCGTACTGCGTGTTATTGGCAGTTGTGAATTTGCATGCTTTTTAACGTGGCCGGCATGCTCCACGACGCGCCACACTGTGCGTTGCCTGTCCGGTCGATGCCGGTACGGCCCCAAATTGTCAAAGAATCAGAACAAAGCAGTATAGGTTGAATCGGCGGGATGTCCAAGGAAATCCACCGCGCGTTATCTCGCCTTTCGAGCCCATAGACTTGCCGCATGACCACTCTAACGCAGCCACACGCGCATTCCGCCGCCATTGACGCATACGAGCGCGGTGCAGCCACGCTGCGAAACGCCGCCCGCGGGCTGAGCACGGAGCAGCTGAACACTCGCTTGGCACCCGGGACGTGGAGTATCAAAGAAGTCATTGTGCACATGGTCGACAGCGATCAGGCCGCAAGTCACCGGATGCGTCGCATTGCCGCGGAAGACATGCCGCTACTGGTGAGTTATGACGAGAACGCATTCATCGCGCGCCTTGACAATGCAGCCATGGATGCCAACGAAGCGCTGGAGTTGTTCGACGCCAATCGCCGATTCACGGCGCGTTGGCTTCGCACTCTGGAACCAGCGGCATTTGCGCGTGTCGGCATTCACACGCAGCGCGGCAAAGTAACGCTTGGTGAAATCCTTGACATCTACGTCAAGCACCTCGACAACCATATGGTGTTCACTGACGGCAAGCGCAAGGCGCTTGGCTTTTAGCGCAACGACGCACAATCCCTTCCCAGCGATCCGCGCTTTGCGATGAATGGTTTGCGGCTTACGCGCCGCGATTTGCACGCCGCCACGAACTCTTCGGGACTACCCCTCAGCGCCGAAGTGCCGTACCGCGTCATCTGCAGCATGCTCCGTCAGCGCGGCGCGTCCCGCGGCGATGGTCATGCGATGGCGCGTGGAGCAATACTCCGATCCACCCATGCGACCCACGGCACGGAGTTTGTCGCCATCAATGTGGAACCGCTCTTGAGCAAGCGAGTCGTCGAGGTGCACATGTACGACGCGACCGATCAGTAAGTTGCTGCCTCCTGCGACGCCCGGCGCCAGGCGAATGACCCGATCGGTGCGACACTCGAAAGTCACGGGCGTCTCGGCTGGGCGGGGCGCGCGCACCACTCGGCCCGGAAGTGGAGTCAGCCCAGCGAGCGCAAATTCACTCTCGCCATGTGCAAGTGACTCGCCGCACGCGACAACGCGCACGACGTTGCTCTCCGTTGCCACGCTCACCGTGAACTCCCCGGTTCCGCCTTCGGCAACAGGCTTGGCATTACGGAGCGTGTCTTTCTCACCTTCGCCACCAGCGGGATTGGAAACGCTCACCACCAAGCACATTGGTTCGGAACCGCATCCCATGAAGAACGAGAATGGCGCAAGGTTGTGACGCCCATCAACGCTGCACGTGCCGATTACGGCGATGGGGCGCGGAACGATCGCCCCGATCATCAGGTTGTAGCGCAGTCTGCTCGGGATTGACGCGGGGTCAAGTTCCATGGTGATGCCATCGCGGATCAATGACCACTCATGCCCGCCGCGTGATGGTGCTGAGCGTTGCGCTCAAGATGTTCGGGTTGGTACGGATTGCAACAAGTTGCGCCTCGTTTGGAGTTCGATCCATCTGGATGCGCGCCAAGCCCGCCTCGCCGCCGGAGTAGACGATATTTTCCATCTCTTCCACGTTGATCCCCGCCTGCCCGAGCGTCTCGAAGACGTGGGCAAGGACGCCCGGCCGATTGACGTGGCGCACTGCAAGCAGCGTGGTTGCCGGAGTTGCCACGGCGCGGTTCACGCAGTGCGGTACATGGCCGCGCTCGGCCCACGCGCGAACGACACGAACGACTTCATCGGCAACAGCACGTTGCGCCTGCTCCGTCAGCGCGCCAATGTGATGCGTTCCAATGACGCCCGGCTCTTGCGCGAGCGGATCCGTAAAGGCATCGTCCGTTCCCTCCGGTTCGGTGGCCCAGACATCAAGGCCGGCGCGCAGCCCGCGCGTACGTACCGCGTTGCTGAGAGCGGCCTGGTCAATCACGCCGCCTCGGCTGGTGTTCACCAAGATTGCTCCCGGCTTCAGTGCGGCAAGGAACTTCTCGTTGATCAAGTTGTCGGAGTCGTCGCCGCCACCAGCGCTGATACTGACTACATCGCTGAGCTTGGCCAGGTTGATGAGGCTGGCGCAGAATCCACAACCGTGCTCGATGGCCTTTTCTTCGGTGAGATTGCGGCTCCAAGCGATCACATCCATGCCGAACGCGCGACCGATCTGTGCCACTTCCTGTCCCACTTGTCCAAGTCCAACAATTCCAAGCGTGCGCCCGTGCAGTCCAACGGCGTGCGCAAATTCGCGCTGCTTCCAATGTCCTGCTCGCAGTGCGGCGGTTTGCTCGGGAATTCGTCGGTCGCATGCCAGGATCAACGCCCATGCAAGTTCCGCCACAGCGGTTGCATTGCGGCCCGGGCAGTTCGCTACAAAGATGCCGCGGCGGCTTGCAGCGGCAATGTCCACATGATCAGTACTAGTTCCAGCCACCACGATCATCGCGAGACGCGGGCTGGCCGCAATGACTTCCGCTGAAATGGGCGTGTTGCCAGTGATCAGCACATCGGGGTCGGTGTCCTTGACCGCGCGTGCCAAGGTGGCCTCGCCTAGTTCCGGGTCGTTCATGACCATGCACCCGAGACCCCGCAGTGCATCGAGCCCGCTTTTGGCGAGGGCGTCACACACGAGAACCTTGGCAGGTCCGGCGAGATTGGTTGCAGACGGACCGGGCGTAGCGAACGCTGTCATGCGTGGAGTGTAGTGCGGTGCCGCTCAGCGCTGCGATGGGCGCGGAACGAACAACCCGCAGCGGGGTGCCAGTGGACCGGTAGCCGTTGCCACTTCCCGATCAGACGTCAGGATCACCAGCGGCATCTGGCCGGCCACATGCGCGGCAATCACCTGTGCTGCGCCCGCGTGCAATTCATCCGCCGCCAGCTCGGCAAGCGCGGGAAGATATGCATCCGGGTGACGTACTTCCCAGGCACTGTGCGTGGCTCCATCCGATCCCACAAAGTGGTAAGCAGGGCGCTCGTTAGTGTCACAGACGAAGAGGTAGGAGAGATCGGGTGATGCATCGATAAAGATGAGCCCGGGCACGAGTTGCGCATCAACCACCGCCAGGTCTGCTGCTGCAGCCGAGATCGCTTCATCCGCCGCCGCGTTGGGGAAGAGGTGCACCAAGTCGCGCGTGTCCGCGCCGCACACCAAGCCCATCCATCGCTTTCCGCCGTGCGCTGCTCGGTAGACAAACATGCGCGGCTCAGGATCGGCGACCAACGCACCGAGCGTGACCAGTGCATCGAGCGCCGCTCGCACGGCAGGGCCGCCCGCGGTCCCGCCTAACACGTGCGCGAAATTGGTGGCTGGCAGCGTCGATAGGTCACCCGCGGTGTCGAGGGCGCAAGCCACTTCGACCGCACGGGCCTTAGGAGGGCGAAACATCGGGAGTGCAGCAATTCGCATTCGGGGTCATAAGTCTAGTGCGGAGTGCTTCTGGACGCTGAAACTCGGTTTTTAGAGGGCACTCTGGCCATGATGGGGAATTTTGACGGTTTTCCCCCCTTGCGCTTCAGCCCCCCCTCACTCCTGCCGATCCCCTCAGCGCGGACATTCTGCCGCGCACCACAAGGAACATACACATGACCAATCCACTTCCTCACGTCCGTCCCGAGATTGCCCAATGCAACCTGATTTCCGTGCTGCAGCAGCGGAGCGCTACAAGCGCGTCCGCCGCTGCCGCTCACACCTGGATGCGTGCCGAACCACGTGACCTTCCCAGCACCGCCTCGGGAACAGACGCCACGATGTGCGGCGCCATGTCCGCCCTGGTCGGCGAACTGGTCGACAGTATTGATCGCGCTGATCCCTCGCAGGCCGGCCACGCATCACGCGTTGCCGCTCTGTCCACCATGCTTGGTTCATCGATCGGCATGGGTGTGAAGGAACTGCGTGCGTTGCGTGTCTCAGCCCTCCTTCATGATGTTGGCAAGATCTTGGTTCCCACCGAAATCCTCAGTAAGAATGGTCCATTGACTCCCAGTGAAACCGCCGAAATGCGTCGACACGTGGTGTACGGAGGCGCAATCCTGAGCCGGATTCCATTCCTGGCGTTCGCAGCGTCGACAGCCCGCTGGCACCATGAGCGTTGGGACGGCCTTGGCTACCCGGACCGTCTGGTTGGCCATGCAATTCCGCTGTACGCGCGCATTGTGGCGGTTGCTGACGCACTCGACGCCATGACTTCCGTCCGCGCCTACTCCGCGGCCATCAGCCTTTCAGAGGCGTTTGAGGAACTGGAGTCTGAGTCCGGCGCGCAGTTTGATCCGCTCATCGTGTCTGCTGTTGGCCCGCTGGTTGGGGCTTCAGGATTTCAGGATTCATGGGTTTCTCTTGCAAGCCACATCGAATCTATGCCCATTGCAGCCTAAATATGGGTAGACTATGTTCACGACGGTTGGCGTCGGATCATGCGCTCGCCGAGCGCAGTCGACAAGGATGTTGACGTACAAGCCAACTGATTGAGGTTCGCTGTTTGAGCCGAAGCGTTGCAAAGGAGTGCACGCATGGTCAAGATTGCTCAATTTCCAGAGGCAGTAACAGCAAGTTCGAATGCGCATGCAGCGCAGTCCTCGCGAACAGTCCGGGCGCGTAAGCGTCCGAGCGTGAAGCATGCTGCCGCTGACGCATCCGCAAACGCGATCGATGTGAAGGACGAATTTCTGTCGCGCGTTCTTGATTTACTTTCGCATCACCAACGTATGGCCCTGCGGCTCCGTCATCGAGATGGGCTTGCAACCAACGCTGTGGCAGCGCGCATGCACCTTCCCGAGACCATTGTTTGCGATTTGATTGACACAGCTGAACGCACTATTCGTGCAGCTCAGCGCCTGTTCATTGAAGCAATGGTGGAAGCAGCAAACGCGGGTGCCTCGTCTCGGTCAGCGCCATTCGCCTAAGAGAATGCCCAGGTCGGGGCCGTCAGTGTTGCCATCGCCGTTCAGGTCGCCCGGTCCGGGGCTCCCCCAGTTTCCGAGCAGGAGGCCGAGGTCGGATCCATTCACGTGCCCATCGCAATCAATGTCAGCGAGCGCGCAGTTGCTGCCGGTTCGGACATCAAGTTCAAGCCGTGCCGGCAGCGCTAATCCAAGTTGAACGTACACATTCTCCTTGGCGATGAACGCCGGAAACTGCCCGGCCTGTTGCTGTACGAAAGTCAAACTCGCCAGTGCCAAGAGCACCCGCCCGGAATCGATTCCGGTTTGCAGATAGGCCTGCACCCCAGGATCTGACACATCAAGTTCGAATCGCATGGTGGAGCCAATGGCAACGAGTGAGCCCGGGGCAAGACCAGCAATCTTCCCGGTGCCGAATACCTTTGGATCAAAGCGTTGTCGGGGGCTCTGCGAGACGTCAATCAGCGCGCCGTTCCCATCAACACTCGCAGCGAATGCGTTGCGAACGCCGGGGGCCAGCACATTTGTTCCTGCTGGTGCAAAAGCGGTGTTCTCTTGAAAGGTCTGCAGCGACCATCCGTTGCGAAAGCCCACGCCGAAGCACTCGACGGGCTGGCCAACATCAACATCGGCGCGCCATGCTGGATCGTTGGTAGCAACGAAGCATTGCCACGGATCGGTCGTATCGTCGTATTGGAAGATCAGGTCGTTCGCAACTTCCACAAGAAGCGTTGCGCGCGTGACGGTCAGTCCACTGCCTTGAGAAATCGGAATCTGCGCAGCGGTGTTGAAGCCAACGAGCATTTGTCCATCACGGCTATCAAAGTCTGTAGCTCCGGGCGTGCTGCCGAAGGTGCTGATGACCGGTCGCGTACCGGGCGTTGAATTGAATGGGTACATCCAACGGTCGAGCGTGGGTGCCGGAAAGACTGCGTTGATCACCTCCGCGCGGGCGCCGTTGGTGGCGGCGGCGATGGCGGCTGAAACGAGAAATGCTCGAGCGACGGTGTTCATGGTGTTCGTGGCAGTACCGGGAACCGAATACTATGGATGCTGCATGCAGCCGCCCATTCAATATGCCATGAAACGCGCGAATGGGACGACTAGTTCGTCCCAGACGGTTCGAACGCGGCAATTTGCGGGATTCACACTCGTAGAACTACTGGTTGTACTGGCCATTATCGGCGTCTTGGTGGCAATTATCGTTCCGGTCGCACTCGGCGCCCGGCGGGCGGCAGGGCGGATGAGCGAGGTATCCGCCTTGCGTGGGGTGATGACGGGTTGGATTTCCTATGCGGCGGATCAGAACGGGTTCGTGCTACCGGGTTACAAGGCGGGATACTCGGCGCGTGATGAGAACGGCAACGCAATTCCTGCCGACGCGTACGGCGGGGACATTGAGGTTTCCAAGCGATTTCCGTGGCGGCTGGCACCGTGGCTCGATGACGATTTCCGCCGCCTGTATGTGGGCGCCAACGCGGAGACGCTTGCCAAGTTGCAGGCTGGTGATCGAAACCAGTACTACTACTTCGCTTCGCTGTACCCGAGCTTTGGAATGAATAGTTCCTTTGTTGGCGGCGACGACGCGCGCTTTCCAAGCGAGCCCATACTTGCCAACGGGATTGCCAATCCATTTGCGAAGTACTGCGTGACACGGCTTTCGGCGGCGAAGCGACCGCAGCAGACCATCGTATTTTCGTCGGCGCGCACGGGGGCAACCACCGATGGGTTCATCAACGAAGGTTGCTTTCGTGTTGACGCACCGTGGTTGAATACGGCGACGGCGCGATGGGCTGCGGAGTATGACCCGAATGATGCCTTGAGCTTTGGATCGGTGAGCGCGCGGCATGGTGATGAGGTGGTCATTGGCACGATCGACGGGGGCGTTGAGCTCTTGCAGGTGGATGCGCTGCGGGACATGACCCGATGGTGTGATGGGGCGCCGGAGCGCGAGTGGTGGATTGGCAAGTAAACCGGGTTGCGTTGAGGCATCACGCTTGTTTACTGGCTCGCATTCGCCTTACGAGGACGGCCGCTGAGCGCGGCCCTGTCCTCTCCGGCGCCTGCGGCCAGATTGCGCGTTTTTGCATCACGCTTTCGTGGTGGCCGTGATGCAACACGCTTTCTTACTGGCCCGCATTCGCCTTACGAGGATGGCCGCTGAGCGCGGCCCTATCCTCTCCGGCGCCTGCGGCCAGATGAGCGGGTTCCAGACTGTGCATGCACGCGTCCTGCGTGTTCGAGCCCCCGCAGT
>JBILYM010000239.1:0-3863 GCA_044377725.1 Phycisphaerales bacterium | reverse complement strand
CGGGTCGGGGCTCTGACATTTCACCCACAAACCCAGTGACGAATTCTCAAATCTTGGCGCCCACCAACGCGGTGGGCAGACGTGAGACTCAACCGCTATCGGCAAAGTGAAGCCGATTAGTTGAAGGAGGATCATAGCAAGGACCAAGGACACGTGTTGGCATTTGGTCAAAATATGCCCTAGGAGGTCAATAAAGGTGTTTCATGCGCTGATTGAATAATTCACTAGTTCAATGTGTAGGTTGCGTAAATGGAACTTGAATAGGGACTTAGAAAGATCTCTCGTGGTTTTTAATGCAAGTTGGACATATCGAAGGGAAATACGCAGATTTCCCTGTTGATGACGCAACTTGCAGCTCACGCATGCAACTGCCACACCGTGCGTCGGCTCAAATACGCGGGAACTTCCGGCGAACATCCAAGAATCTTGCTGAATTCGCGTGGTGCTGGACGCTTGCGACGAAGAATCCGCCCTTAGGCAAGATGTTCGATGGCGTCGTGCAAGTGACCAATCGCCACCACTTCGGCCCCCGGCGCAGCGGCGCGCGCACTCTCAACTTGCGTGGCGGGCACCAAGAGCAGTTGCGCTCCGCGTCGTACTGCGGTCTGCACACGTTGATCGATCTGTCGCACGGAGCGCACTTCACCAGAGAGTGCAATCTCACCGAGCGCAACGGTTGCTGCGCCTGCCCCGCGTTCGTAAAAAGCGCCGGCAATGGCGAGTGCAGTAGCGAGATCGGCTGCTGGTTCAATGATCCGCATTCCGCCGAGTGCGGATGCATAAACATCTTGATCGCCAAGTCGCAGACCACCGTGTTTTTCTAGTACTGCAATCAGCATTGCCAAGCGCGCACTGTCAAGGCCACTGGCGCGGCGCTTCGCTGCCCCAAGAAATCCAGTAGCAGTAAGTGCCTGAATTTCAGCAAGAAGTACGCGCGTTCCGGCAAGCACAGGAGCGAACACACTTCCTGGTCGGCGCGAGATCACTTTGTTCTTTGCGCTATCAACAGCGTTCGATCCGTTGGATGAACTGCTTGAAGATTCCGGAGCGAGTGTTGCCTCTTCTACTTCAATGAGACCAGCGCCGGTCATTTCAAAGAGGCCCAATTCTTGCGTACTTCCGAAGCGATTTTTCACCGCGCGCACCACGCGATAGGAGTGATGTCGATCGCCTTCAAAGGCGAGGACTACATCTACGAGGTGTTCAAGAAGTTTGGGACCCGCAAGGTCACCATCCTTAGTGACGTGACCAACGATGGCTACAGCGGTACCGCTGGTCTTTGCGAGTGTGACAAGGTCAAGGCAACAACGCCGCAACTGTGCAAGGCTTCCTGGAATGGCATCAATATCTCCGCGGTAGGCAAGTTGAATGGAATCAAGCACCAAGAGGTCGGGCGCGATGCGACGTGCTTCTTCCACGATCACTGCCAGGTTTGGCTCGGCAAGCAGAAGTAAGTGTTGACCGCGCACTGCATCGGTGCTTCCATCAAGCCGATCCGCGCGCATCTTGACTTGCGCCGCGCTCTCTTCGCTGGTGGCGTAAAGAACCCGACGACCGCGACCGGCGAGCGCGGCGGCGGCTTGCAAGAGCAGCGTGCTCTTTCCGATACCAGGATCACCACCAATGAGCGCCACGCTGCCGGGGACCAGTCCGCCACCAAGGACACGATCGAATTCCGCGATACCCGTAGACGTTCGTGGAACATCATGCGGCTTCACTTCCGCGATCGGCTGCGCGCGCCGACTACCGCGCGTGGCGGCGAGTTCGGCAGGAAGTTCCAGTGCGCCGTGCGCGGGGCGCGAGGTGATATCCGACGCTTCGGTGAAGCGTTGCAATCCATCCCATGCGCCGCAATCTGGGCACTTGCCCATCCACTTGGGCTGCACATTGCCGCATTCACTACAGACGAAACTGGTCTTGACCTTTGCCATTGGCAAGGCCGAGTGTAGAAGCGCGCGATGAAGCATTTGCGACATGCAGCCAAAGCGCTGCGTGGAAATTCCCCCACGGCGATTGTGGGGACCCTCGCCTGCGAATAGTCTGTATTGATGCACGCTCTGCGCGGAATCTGGAATCTGGCCCTCTTGGGCGCCAAGACGGGCTTCCGGCTCCGGGGTCGCTACTGGACATGGCGGATGGAAACCGCCTTTGGCGCAGACCGTTCCAAATGGCCCTCACCCGCGGCACGCCGCAAAGCCGCCATCGAATACGGCGCCTGGGTAGGCGAGATGCGCCGCATGCGCCGCACGCCCCGCTGAAATCCAAAGTCTGGAACCCGCTCACCTGGCCGCAGGCGCCGGAGAGGATAGGGCCGCGCTCAGCGGCCATCCTCGTAAGGCGAATGCGGGCCAGTACGCAGGCGTAATGCCACAACGCAAGCCAACACGAAATCGTGATGCAACAACGCGCAACCTGGCCGCAGGCGCCGGAGAGGACTGGGCCGCGCTCAGCGGCCGTCCTCGTAAGGCGAATGCGGGCCAGTACGAAAGCGTAATGCCACAACGCTGACTAGTACGAAATCGTCATGCCGCACCGCCGTCAGTACGCAAGCGTGATGCCACAACTCACGCCGGACTAAAGCGGCTCCCAAGCATCCCAATCTTCGCGTTCGGACTCGCACTCTTCGGCAAGCGCGGGCCAACGAACCACACGATGATGAGGCACAGCAAGCTGCCCGCCCACATCCACTGCGTGATGCCGAAGTACACAAACACCGCAGTGCAGGTGAGGATCAACAGCGCGGTCGGGATCATGCCCTCCCAAGCGAGTCGCATGAGTTGGTCGAATCGGAAGCGCGGAAGCGTCCAGCGCAGTGCGATACCAAGGGAAACCACTAGGAAGGTCTTGCCCGCCATCACGCCAATCTGCGCGACGATCAGTGGCAGACCACCAACCAGCGGTAGATCCCAGTGCAGGAATGCACCGAATGGATTGACGCTCCAACCGCCCAAGAAGAGCACCACAAACAGTGCCGATCCCGCGATCATGTTGAAGTATTCAGCCAAGAAGAACAGTGCAAAGCGCATGCTCGAGTACTCGACGTGGTAGCCGCCAACGAGCTCACTTTCACATTCTGCAAGGTCGAAGGGAAGACGGTTCGTTTCCGCCAACATGCATGCGTAGAAGAGGATGGCGGTGAGTGGCTGCTGGAAGATGTTCCAAACATTGGCCTGCTGTCCAGCGATGATGCCGCCCGGCGTGAAACTGCCGCACATCAGGATGACGGCGAGCATGCAGACGCCCATGGGAATTTCGTAGCTGATGATTTGTGCCGATGCACGCAGACCACCAAGGAACGCGAACTTGTTGTTGGATGCCCAGCTACCGATCGCCACACCGTAGACGGACAGGCTGGCGATGGCGAGCATGTAGACGACGCCAATGTTGACGTCCGCGCCGACGATCTTCACTTGGCCGGTGAGACCAAGAAACGGAATCGTGGAGAGATCAAGGATGCCGCCCCACGGGATGACCACGAAACCGATCAGCGATGGAATCGCCAACAGCGCAGGCGCGATGGTGAACAGGCCCTTGTCGACGTGATTGGGGGTGTAGTCCTCCTTCATGAAGAACTTCAGACCGTCAGCGATGGGCTGCAAGAGACCGAACGGACCCACGCGATTTGGACCGACGCGATCCTGCATCCAAGCGGACAGGCGGCGTTCGAGCCAGATGGTGTAGGCGCATGCGCCGAGGATGACGTGGAGCGCGAGGGCGACCACGGTGACGCTTGCGATCAACTGGGCGAGTGAGGCGCCGGTTGGAAGCCACGCGGGTAGGAAATCGGTCAAGGTCTGCATGAGTGGCGGAAGTATATGGAGGTGCGGTCAGACGGTGGTTGGCACTTCAGCGCGGCTCCGGGC
>JBILYM010000238.1:0-3876 GCA_044377725.1 Phycisphaerales bacterium | reverse complement strand
GTTGAGTGCGCAGTTGAGTCGCACTCACAACAATGCCAATGTCTTATGCCTGAGCGCGGACCTCACGGGTACCACGCTGGCGAAGCGCATCGTTGACACCTTCATGAAGACGACCTTCGAAGGCGGCCGTCACGAGCGCCGCATCCGCAAGATCATCGAGATCGAAGAAGGCCGCGCCCCCAGCAAATAAATAGGTCCGGGAGGAACGGGACTATTTTGATTGCTGTTCGACGAGGTCGGTGAGGAGGCGGACGCCCCAGCCGGTGGGGCCCGCAGCACACACTTCGTTGGCGCTGTCGATGTTGCCGACGCCCGCGATGTCAATGTGCGCCCATGGCGTCTTCTCGTCTACGAAGTAACTCAGGAACGCCGCGCCCTGGATTGGGTGCGCGCTGCGTTGCGGATTTGAGTTGATCAAGTCCGCATGCTGCCCACGCATGAAATCCTTGTGCTCCTTCCACAGCGGGAGTTTCCAGAGCTTCTCGCCGCTCTCGGCACTGGCCGCCTCCACTGCCTTTGATAGGCCTTCATCGTTGCAGAACCAGCCTGCGCAGAAGTGCCCAAGCGCCACCACCACGCCACCCGTCAGCGTGGCAACGTCAATGATCGCCGTGGCTTCCAAGTCTTCCTCCGCGTAGGTGAGCGCGTCGGCAAGCACTAGGCGCCCCTCGGCATCGGTGTTGGTGATTTCAACGGTGACGCCGTTGTACATGGTGATGATGTCGTCCGGCCGCATGCTGTCGCCGGAGACCATGTTCTCAGCAACCGCCAGCAGGGCATGCACTTCAATCGGCAACTTCAGTTCGGCGATCGCCTTCATGGCGCCAAGCACAGCGCAGCCGCCCAGCTTGTCGTATTTCATGCCCTTCATGCCGTTGTTCACCTTCAGGCTGTAGCCGCCGGTGTCGTAGGTGAGGGTCTTGCCAACCAAGACCAACCGCTTGCCCTTGGCCGCGCGCGAACGCTTGCGCGGGATGTGCGAAATGTGAATCAGGCAGCCCTTGGCGACGCTGCTGTGACTCACCGTCGTCAAGCCGCCCATACCCAGCTTCTTGGCTTGCGCATGATCAATGACCTTGCACTTGAGGCCAGTGTCGCGCGCCAATTTCTTGGCCTGCGCGGCAACCCAGGCGGGGTTACAGATATTGGGAGGCGTGGCGCCGATGGTGCGCGCGTAATTCACTGCGCCGCCCAAGAGGAGCCCGCGTCGAATGCCATCAGCGAAGTCCGCATCGGGGGAGTCGATCACCAACGCACCGCCACGCTCTGCTTTGCGCGATGCAGCGCCGTCAAAGTGATCAACGCGCCAGTTGGCCATGGCAAGACCTTCGGCAAACGCGCGTCCAAGCGCTTCCACATCGGTGCGGTTCTTTGGGAACCCCGCGGAGAGATCCACGCTGATGGCTTTGTCCTTGCGGCGGTCGAGCGCGCGGACGAGCTTGGCTGCCGCAACGCGCACGGTGGCGGCGGTGAGGAGGGCAGGGTCGCCGAGACCGAGAAGCACATGCTTGGCTCCGGCTGCCACTATCTCGCCGTTGTCGGCGGCAAAGCCCGGGGTCTCAAGCGCATCCAGCACCGCCTGCACTTTGGCATGACCGGCGGGAACGGTCTTGCCGTCCGAGGTGACTCCAACGACAGTAACGGGCGAGCGGGACGATCCGAGCGTGAGAGAGCTAAACATGGAGCGATGAGTGTAGGTCGGCAAGGACAAAAAAGAGCAAGGCCCCGCCAGTTGGCGGGGCCTTGCGGTCGTATCAAAGTATCACGAGATTACGAAGGAGTGACGTCTATCACTGAATTCGTTAGCTGGGTGGTCTTCGCCTGCGTTGCTACCTTAAGCAACATGATACCTATGGCTGCGCCGCCTGCAACGACAACAACTATCAGCGTGTACTCAACACCTTCGCCACCACGCTCGTCCTTGATGAAGTTCATAATCTTGTTTGCCATGTTCATATTTTTTGTCCTGTGAAAATGACAAACTAAATGTATGAAACTAAAGGAAATTACGAATTATCGACGTTCGTCACCGAAGTCGTCAGCAGGGTGGTCTTCGCCTGCGTTGCTTCCTTGAGTGCCGTCACGCCAGCTGCTGCGCCGCCTGCGACGACGACGGTGATCAACGGATACTCAACGCCTTCGCCGCCGCGTTCATCCTTGATGAAGTTCATGATCTTGTTTGCAATACTCATAGTGATCTCTCCTGTTATGAAACTAAGTGGGGCACAACCCGACCCCTCACAACTTGTGAGAGCATCGAACAAATAAATTTAGCGTTCTTAGGGTTGATGGGCAACCATCAATTGGGAGTCTTGATGCAAACTGCACACAATTCCGTTAGGTTGTAGTCCATAAGCGCTATTTAAGCGGATTTAAAGTTATTTATGAACAAGCGAGCGCGCAGAATCCGGACGGTCCGCGAAGGATTCAGACTGAACCCTTTCGGGCTCTCCCGCAGTTCGTTCCACAACACTTTCCCAGCGGCTTACTGGCTGGCTGCCTTGAATTTGGCGCGCGCCGACCGACTCAATTTGATGTTCGACTCCACATCCGAGGGTGGCACTACCCGGGTCCAAAGTTGCGCCGCGCCGGCTTCATCCCCAGCAAGTGCCTTGGCCAACGCCAAGTTTGAGACGTAGTCGGCGTCCGCCGGGTCGGCGGCATAGGCCGTCTCAAAGTCGCGGGTCGCGGCAGGGATATCGGCAGCAAGGAGGTGGCACATCCCGCGGTTATTCAGGAGGATCGATTGATTGGGGTACTTCGCAAGGCCCCGGTCGAGCCACTTGATCGCCTCGGCCACTCGTCCTTCAATGAGAAGTATCTCGGCACCTTCCGTGTACGTACCTAAGTGGTCCGGGAACTCGGTGATCATGCGGTTCAAAAGGAACCCGGCCTGTTCGGTGCGACCTTTGGTTGCCAGGACGCGCGCGGTCATTTGCAAGGTGTCCGCCGTGGCTGGCTGCATGGGGCCGCCCTCAAACCAATCCTTGGGCTTGTCCTCGGTGGACTGGCAACCAACAGCCAGCAGCACCGATGCAAACGTGGAGGCGGCTAGCAGTTTCATGCGGCTGGTAGGCATATTCATGGTGTTCATGGTGTTCCTTGCATCGTGCTGCCGCCGCCTTGTGGATTTAGCTTTTCGCCAATCGGGTTGGGCAAGGGGATGCTTCGAATGTCCTTGCGAATGACCAACGCCTCGGCAGTGGCCTCGCCGGGGCCGCCGGCGTTCCGATCAACAATCTCAATGCGTTCCACTTGAACGCCTGCCGCCACCAGCCGCGCGCGCACTTCCGCGATCCGCGCCGCATAGAGCTCAGCGCTGGCAGAACCCTGGCGCACCGAAATGGCACCGCCGTTTTCAAGTACCGCCTGCGCCAAGATGGTCACGTCTTTGCGACCGAGCGGCGAGAGCGCGGCAGAGTCAATCTGAAAGTCCGCCTCAAACAGTGTGCGCTGGCGCACGACGCCAAGACGGGCCTGCTCATCAAAGGGTTCTTTGACAAATTGCTGGTCGGCGGCGTACTGGACGTCGTCATTGATGAT
The DNA here is from genome assembly GCA_044377725.1 of Phycisphaerales bacterium. GTDB lineage: Bacteria > Planctomycetota > Phycisphaerae > Phycisphaerales > SM1A02 > UBA966. The sequence continues at coordinate 333 of JBILYM010000238.1, read as the reverse complement.
GCGCCGATCAGGCGGTGGCTTTGGCGTGTTAGCGCAGCCGATGGGTGACAGTAGTGCACCACCGACGGTCATTGCGGCCAGGAGATGTGATGAGTGGAATTTGAATGACATTCGTGCAGTTCCTGTTTGCAAATGCGGACTCAGTTCGAATTGACCGATTGCACCGCTTCGAGAAGCATGACCAGTGATGGGATGACTAAGAGCAGGAGCATGGATGGCAGCAGCAGTGCTCCGATCGGCACCAGTACCAAGACGGAGGCGCGGTTCGCGCGTTCCTCAAGCGATTCAAGCTCTGCAATCCGCAGTGAATCTGAGAGAACGACAATCATGTTC
>JBILYM010000039.1:0-11523 GCA_044377725.1 Phycisphaerales bacterium | reverse complement strand
GACGACATGGGAGTGCTGGCAGCGGAGATCGCGCAGGGATGCGCGCGTGCTTCGGATCTTGACTCGCGCCCGGTGCTCGACATATTTCGCGGCGCGCTTTCGTGGGATGAGCAGCAGTTTGTTGAGCGAGCAGCGCCCGCAGCGTTGGCGTTGGCGAGTGGATGGAAGATGAAGGTTGAGTATGCAGAGGGCAAGCCACCGCGCGGGCGCGGGAAGATTCAGGACTTCTATGATTTTGCTGGCCATCCAACGGTGGCGGGTGGTCGAGTGAAGGTGGTGCTGGAGTTGCTTGGCCCCAATCGGCGACCAGTGCAGGTGACCGAGGACCTCCCTGGCTTTTGGGAGCGGCTGTACCCCGAGGTGAAAAAGGAACTCAAACGGCGCTATCCACGACATGAGTGGCGATGACGTAACTGTCTGCAATAGAACGATTAGCGTGCGGCAGTTCGCGTTTTATGCGTTGTTTCGTTAGAATGCCTGTCTATGCCAAAGGTGACCTCCGCTAGCGCCTCGCGCGCTGGCTCCAAGACGGTTTCCCGCCTCGCACCCGTAAAAAGCGCCACCGCTAAGACAAGCGGAAACGGCAAGTCGAAAGTTGTAGCGACAGTCACAGTGAAGTCAGCGGCCAAGGGGAAGACCGTTCCCATCCTGAAGTCTGCATCAAAGCCGGCAGCCGCTGCGAAGCCGACGCTGACCGCGAAAGCATCGCTGGCAGCCAAGGCGGCAGCGACGGTTGTTGCTGCGAAAGCCGCTGCAACTGCGAAGACCACGGCGACCGCCAAGACCACTGCGAGCACGAAGCCCACTGCGAGCACGAAGCCAGCGGCACCTGCCAAGTTCGCGCCCACCACCAAGACGGTGGCTGCCAAGGGTTCGACTCCTCCGGCAACCAACCTGAAGGTGTCGACCACCACGGTGACCAGCAAGACCACCAGCAAGCCAGCAGCTGCGCCGCGGACTCCGTTCACCATGACGCCCAAGGCGCCGGTGACTGTTGAGCCGAAGCCCACGGCGGTGTTCGAGTGCCCGAAGCCGAATGAAATCACCTCCATCATGATGGCCACGCGCTACTTGATGGCGCGCCCGGACTTTGAGCGGCTCCGCCCCGCCAAGTACGGCGAGGAAACCTTCAAGCTTGATCGCATGCACAAGCTGATGGATTTGCTGGGCAATCCGCACCAAAAGATCAAGACGGTGCATGTTGCTGGAACCAACGGCAAGGGCAGTACCGTGGCGATGATCGCTTCAATGCTGCGCGCGTCCGGCTATGCGGTGGGCGTGTACACCAGCCCGCATCTCATCGATATGCGCGAGCGCGTGCAGATTGACGGGAACCTGATTCCGAAGAACGAATTCGTGGACACGGTGCGTTCGGTGGCGAAAGCCGCGGAGAAGTTGGGCGAACAAGCGACATTCTTTGAGTTGATGACCGCGGTGGCATTTGCGCATTTCGCGCAACAGGCCGTGGATATTGCGGTGGTTGAGGTGGGGCTTGGTGGTCGACTCGACTCAACCAACGTCATCACGCCGCTCGTCAGCATTGTGACCTCGATTGATCTTGATCACACCAAACTCTTGGGTGGAACCAAGGCGCTGATTGCTCGCGAGAAGGCGGGCATCTTTAAGAAGGGTGTGCCGGCACTCTTCTTTGAGCAGGATCCCGAAGTTGATTCGGTGATGCGCGAAGTGGCACAATCTGTTGGCGCTGAACTTCGGATTGTGAACAAGGACATTGAGTTCTCTAGCCGCTTCTGCGTGACCCCTGATCTTGGACCGCACACGCGCGTGTGCATGTACACCAAGAACAGTCGTCTTGAGCATGTTCCGGTGCCGCTCCAGGGCGAGCATCAGGCCAGCAACTGCGGACTGGCGCTTGCGGCTGTTGACGTGCTGAAGAACTTCGGCTTTGAGTTGTCTGAAGACAAGTTGACGGCCGGATTGGCGGCCACCAAGATTCCAGGGCGCATGGAAGTGGTTTCGCACCGTCCACGCGTTCTCTGTGACGGCGCCCACAACCCAGCGGCAGTGAATGCGTTGATGCGTTGCGTTGGCGCGCATGTTCCGTACGACAGCATGGTGTGCGTCTTTGGTTGCTGCGCGGACAAGGACATCGCGGAGATGATTGACAAGGTGAATCTTGGCGCCGACAAGGTGATCTTCACGCGTGCTTCCTCGACGCCACGTGCAGCAAGTCCAGAAGATTTGCAGAAGCTCTTCCAAGAGCGTTCGGGCAAGATGAGTCAGATTGCGCGCACGGTTCCGGAGGCCATCGACATGGCGATTCGCGGCGTGAGTCGCGAGGACCTGATTTGCGTAACCGGCAGCTTCTACGTTGTCGGCGAGGCCTTGAAGTACATCTCTGAGAAGAAGTAAATCGCTGCCTCTTTAGAGGACGATGTTGACCATGCGGCCTGGCACAACCACCACCTTCTTGGGTGGGGTTGCTCCGAGGTGCGGCACAACTTGTGGGTGCGCCAATGCCATGGCTTGAATCTCCGCCGGACTTGCTGCCGTCGGCACCATGATTCGCGCGCGCACCTTGCCCTGCACTTGCACGGCAATCTCTACCTCATTGTCCACCAACATCGCTGGGTCGAACGCGGGCCAGGGCATGCCCTGTAGACCGCCCGCTACGCCGAGGCGCTCCGCCATCTCGTCCGCAATGTGTGGCGCAAATGGCCACAGGACACACGCGAAGCGCACCAGCTGATCGCGCGTCATGCCGCCCTTGGTTGCGTCGGTCATGTCGCTCGGACGCGTTGCTGCGTTCACCAGTTCGATCATCGCCGCGATGGCCGTGTTGAAACTCAGGCGCTCAATGTCCTCGCCAACCTTGGCAATGGTGCGATGCAATTGCTTCTCGATACCAACATCAGCCACCGCTGCACACAAGACGTCGCCGGTGCGCTCATCAACCGCTAGTCGCCACGCGCGCTGCAGGAAGCGGAACACGCCAACAATGTCGCGCGTGTTCCACGGCTTTGATGCCTCCAACGGCCCCATGTACATCTCATACAAACGGAACGTATCCGCGCCGTACTCGGCAATCACATCATCTGGATTGACCACATTTCGCAGGCTCTTTGACATCTTGGCAACAATCTGCGTCACCGGTTCGCCCGTTGCTTTTTCCACGCATTGACCTTCGCCACGATCTTCAACCTCATCGATCGGCACTAGTGTCCGGTCGGCGCGCTGGTACGCATGGCTGGTGATCAGTCCTTGGTGGAACAACTTGCCCATCGGCTCCGGCGTACTCACCTGACCAAGGTCAAAGAGCATCTTGTGCCAGAAACGCGCGTAGAGAAGATGCAACACCGCGTGCTCGCTGCCGCCAACGTACAGGTCAACTCCGCCTGCGTGACACGTGGCTGCGTCATACGAAGTTGGCGCGGCAACCGCTGTTGCACCAGCACCGGACTGGCCGGCACCCTGCGCACTTTTCTTTTGCGACAACATCCAATACCGCTCCGCTGCCGGATCCACAAACGCCTGCGCATCTTTCGGCGAGCAGTAGCGCAGGTAGTACCAGCAACTTCCCGCCCAGCCGGGCATGGTGTTGGTCTCGCGCACCACGGCGGTGTCAGCTGGCAAGAGCGCCGGATCGACACCCGCCGCACCAGCCGTCGTATGCGTCCAATCACGCGCCTTTGCAAGCGGAGGCTGCGGCGTACTGCTTTCCACCGGTCGATAGTCAGCAAGCGGCGGCAATGCCACTGGCAGCGCAGCCACCGAAACCGGATAGTGATTTCCTTCAGCGTCGTAGACCACTGGGAACGGTTCGCCCCAATAGCGCTGCCGACTGAACAGCCAATCGCGCAGTCGGTAGTTGATGCGCAAGCCGCCGATGCCATTCGCTTCAAGCCACGCAATCGCCGCACGTTTCGCTTCGGCGGTCGTCATACCGTCCATCAAAAGTCCACTCGCCGCGTTCGCGCTATTGATCGCACGACCTTCGCCGCTGGTGGCCATCTCGCCGGTCCAAGCCACGCCTGCGATGTCGACAACCTGTAGCACTGGCAGCGCAAACTCCTTGGCAAATTCAAAGTCGCGCTCATCGTGCGCGGGCACGGCCATGATCGCGCCGGTTCCGTAGCCCATGAGCACATAGTCCGCGGTCCAGACGGGAATGCGCTCGCCGGTCGCTGGATTGACTGCAAACAAGCCAGTTGGAACGCCGGTCTTCTTCTTTGAATCTTGGCGATCGATGTCTGATCGATTCTTCGCCCACGCCACATATTCCGCGAGTCGCGCGTCGCCGCCGCGCGCCACCACACCCGCCACCAGCGGATGCTCCGGTGCCACCACCATGTAGGTGGCGCCGAACAACGTATCTGGCCGGGTGGTGAATACGGAGAGGAACTCACGATCAGCGCCTTCCGAACCATCCACTGCAAATCGAATCTCCGCGCCCTCGCTGCGACCAATCCACTCAGACTGCATGGTGCGGGTTGAATCGGGCCACTCCACCAATGCCAAGTCAGCAAGCAATCGATCGGCGTAGGAAGTGATGCGGAACATCCACTGTTTGAGTGGCATGCGCACCACCGGATGACCACCGCGTTCGCTGCGACCATCAATGATCTCTTCGTTAGCAAGCACGGTGCCCAATTTTGCACACCAGTTCACGGTTTGCGTGCCCAGAAACGCCAAGCGGAATCCATCGAGATAGACCTGCCGTTCGCGCTTTGTGCATGTGCTCCAGCGCTTGGTAACGCTGGCACTGGCGCCATTCGCAGAAGACGCCGCACCGCCCGCGGCACGGTCCGCGCTTGCCACTGCGATTTCTCGATCTTCCTTGACGATCGTCGCCTCAAGTTCAGCGATCGGTCGCGCAGCTTTCGCCTTGGGATCAAACCATGCGTTGTATGCCAAGAGCCAAATCCATTGCGTCCACTTGTAATAGTCGGGATCGATCGTTGCAAATTCGCGCGACCAGTCGTACATGAATCCAAAGCGCTTCAGCTGGCGGCGAAAGTTGTCGATGGCTTTCTTGGTGGTGACCTCTGGATGCACGCCTGTCTGAATGGCGTATTGCTCCGCCGGCAGACCGAACGCATCCCAACCCATGGGATGAAGAACGTTGAAGCCCTTCATCTTCTTGAAACGACAGATGATGTCGGTGGCGGTGTAGCCCTCGGGATGCCCAACATGGAGCCCCGCGCCCGATGGGTACGGGAACATGTCCAAGCAATAGAACTTGGGGCGCGACGCATCGAACCCAGGCTCTCCCGGGTTCGGTTGCCGATATCCGCCGCCCGCAGCCTCCGCCTGCTCAAGCCGCGCCTGCCAGCGTTCTTCGGTGGCATTGGCGAACGCCGCCGTGTATCGGAAGGGCGTCTCGTTCGCACTGCCCGGTGGGCCGGGGGTGCGCGCGTGGCCGTCGGTAACGTTGTTCGCAGCAGACATAGGGGTCGAAGCGTACTTCAGGCCCCGTGTGCCCTACGATGCGCCGCAATGAAGTCCCCGGACGAAGAGCCCCTCGACCCGCAGCCCGATGGCGACAGCGCGCCTGACCCAGGGTCATCGGATACTCCGAGTCCAGATGGCGACCCCGCAACCGATGGCGATACCGGCGCTGCCGAAGGTGCGGACGACGACAATGACGAGGGCGCTGACGAGCCACTCGGCGAGAGTGCTTGGGAGCTTCCCGCACCCGTCGCCAGCGCGTGGGTTGGATTCTGGCCGCATCCCGATGCCCCAACCCGTGATGAAGTGGGTCGCGCGGTGGCAAGCTGGGTGGGCCGCGAAGTGGAGATGGAGTCAAGCGAGCCCGATGAAGATGAAGGCATGCTGTGGGCGCTGATGGTGAATATCCCGGGTGTGAATTCGCCGGTGGTGCTGTGGGCGGAACGCGCGCTCAATGCCGAACCAGGGCAACTTGAAGACCCGGCCATGGCGGCCTGCAAGTGGGTGGTTGGCATGCAGACCGTTCTTGAGCCCGGCGAGGCGCATGCCGAGTATTTCCATCTGATGGCGATGCTGGCGGGGTCGCTGCCGGAGCTCACTGGAATATTAGATGTCTCCAACGCGCGTCGTTGGCCGCGCCAAGAAATTGAAGAGCAGTTTTTAGCCGCCGATGCAGTTCCCAATGACGAGAGCCTGTGGACGATCACGGCCGTTGCCACATCGGACGAAGATGATGTACCGATGATGCTTTTCACCACCGGACTTTCGCGCTGCGGTCTTCCGGAATTGGAGATGCTTGAAGTACCCGCGCGTCACTCGCAGGCGGCTGCCATCTTGCTGAATCATGTGGCAAGTCTGCTGCTTGAAGCGCCACCGCCAGAGCCAGAGGAGCCGATCGAAATCGGTCCGGATATTTTCGTGACGCTCATTCCTTGGCAACAGTGCGCTCGGTACATCGCGGAAGAAACGCCAGGGTCAACCGCCTTCCGCGAGACCGCGCGCGAGCAGGGCGATGGCTCGCTCATGGCAGTACGCGCAGTGATCTGTTCCGCTAAAAAACGCGGGAGTTTCAAGCAACTTTGGGCGTGGCCGACGGAAATCATTGAGAGTATGGAAGCGGGTCGCGCGGTGTTGTACGCCAGCGAACATTCCGCTGCCGCCACGGAGCGTCGTGCGCAGCGCACATGGCCAAAGTTCGCCACGGCGTTTGCAAGCGTTCGTCGCGCCGAGGAGCCGGATGTGTTGGCGCTTGCCACTACGGCGTTCCAAGTACAAGCGCCGCTGGGATCCGTCGATGAGCATGACCGCCGTGAACAGGGTTGGTTTACGGTGCAGCGCTTCGATCATGATGTTGTGGATGCCATTCTTTCCGAAGAGCCGGTCACGCGCCAAGATCTTCATGTTGGCGATGCAATCCGCATTCCGCGCGCCGAGGTCACTGATTGGCGCGTGTTCCTTCCGGAAGAAGTCTTTGGGCCAGCGCGCAGCGACGCGTTGCTTGCAGCGGTTGACCGTCTGCGAGGGCTGGCGTGAACATTCAGCAGCATGATGATCATGATGAGAATGGCAACGATGCTGGGAACAGCACGCCGAGCGGCGGCACTGGTGACGGTCACGATGCAAGCGGTACCAGTGGTATGCAACGAAGCGACACTGCGCCGCAACACCGGATGGACGCAAGCACCATGCCAATTGCATGTGAAGCGCGCAATGAATTCGAAGCGCAATGCGTGCAGTCCGTACTTGAAGACGCGGGCATACAAAGCGTCATTGATCCATCAGGCGTGGCGATCTTTGGATTCCCATTGCGTGCCGGCAGCACCGTTGTGCCAGTACGAGTGTTGCCCGAAGACTTGAGCCGCGCCAAGCAAATGATTTCCGAAGCGCGTTGGGTGGGCAAGAGCGTCGACTGGGACGATGTGGATGTCGGCGAAATGCCGCCCGATGTCATTCGTATGCTCAGCCGTGCCCGGACCGATCGGGTGATCGGCCGCGTGATGATGACAGTCGCGTGGATTGCCATTGCCACAGTTCTCGTGAGCATCGCCATCGGGCTGGTGCGGTCGATTGCGGGGCGGTGAGTTGGCGGAGTTGGTCACTCGAAACAGTGCAACAGATCGGAGAAGTCATGCGAAGAATCATCATGAATATCGTTGGAATCATGCGAGTGACTTGTGCGGCGGTGTCGCCCATGACTTGCCGCCTGAGGGCCTTGCCCGCTGTTGCCGCGTTCACTCTCCTCACCGGCTGCGCCTACACGCTTGATGGCAAAGTGGTTGAGGGCTTTGGAAGCGTGGTCATGGGTCGTGATAAGGATCCCGATGCGCGCAAGGGCGGACTTAGCGGCGCCACTGTGGAACTCATTCGCGATGCCGGCACTATGAATCGAGTGGTTGCTGCGCGTGCCACCAGTGGTTCGGATGGTCGATTCATTCTGGAAGTGCCCGCATTCGGCGCAGGATGGATGGATGAATCGTGGCAGATCCGTGTGCGACGCAATGGATACGAGAATGTGGAGAGCGAAGTGCAGTTGCCCGGTTCCACTTCCGGGCGCTTAGTCATTGTTGGGATGCACGCCGGAAAGAGTGGGCAATTTCGCGAGCCGGATAGTTCGCGATCAATGATTGATGAGGCGAAAGCGTTCGAGCCATCGCTTGGAAATATCCGTCCCTGACATAGTGAACAACCGCCGATGCGCAGGCGCTACCACATACATCCCCCTGGACTTCTCTACCTGGTAGTGGTGGTGCTGGTGGGACTTGCCGCTGCAAATCGGCCAAGCAATCTGTTGGTGTGGGTGTTTGCAGCCATGCTCTCTGGCGTGTTGCTCTCCGGAGTTCTCTCTGGTCAGCCGCTGATGAAACTGCGCGCCGTGCGCACCATGCCCCGCACTGGGCGCGTTGGTGAACCAGTGATCGTCCGCTACACGGTGATCAATGAATCATCGTTGTGGCCTTTGTTTGCGCTGTTTGTGCGCGAAATCACCACGGTGCCCGGCTCGCGCGCATTTGTGCAGCACGTTGGTCCCGGCGAGCAGGTGATTGCAGAAACCGCATACTGGCCCGGTCGACGCGGGCCGATGCGCCTGGAACGATTCCGCATCGAAACGGTGTTCCCGTTCGGCCTAGTGATGAAGAGCGTTCGTTTTGATGATGCCAATGAATGCCTGGTACTGCCGCGCGTTGAACGACTGCGCCCCGGGGTGCTTGTGTCGCTTGCTTCGGGCACTGTGGCGGGTCCGTCAACAAGTACGCGCTCCGGTCCGGGAAGTGATTTCTTAGGCATTCGCGAGTACCGCCCCGGCGACGGATTGCGACACATTGCCTGGCGGCGCAGTGCATCGGCTGGCACGCTCGCAGTGATCGAACGTTCCATTGACGCACCGCCGCGCATTCGTGTGGCACTGGACTTGCGGCGATCGACTGATGCACTGCGTGTTGACCCTGCTGGCCGTGCAGCGCGCGACTTGGAAGAGGACGCCATTGTCTTAGCCGCAAGCATTCTCTCGCACGCGCAGCGCGATGGATACGAAACCCGGCTTTGTGTGCTGGGACTTCCATCACCGGCGATGCCCATGCGGCGTGGTCACTGGCATTTGCAGAAGGAATTGGCCGTACTTGCGGCACTTGACCTTGATGCGCCGCGCGATGCATCCGCCGTCCTGCCCGCTGAACGCGAGCGCGCCACCACGCTGGTGATTCATGTCGATCGCGCCGATATGCGCCTGGTTACCGACGGTGCCGTACACATTGGCGCTACGCAACTTTGCGCTCTGATTGCACCGATTTCCACGCTGAGCGCGGCGGCAGATCCTGTGCCGAATCCTCCGCAAATATCGGCGCTCGCCGCTGCAGCCGCTACGCCGCCCACCTCCGCGATATCGGCGATCGACGCGCGCTCGCCTTCATCACCACCCGGAGCTGCATCATGAATGTTGCACTCCTCTTTCGGCGCGCCGTACTGCTCTTAGTGTTCCTTTCGATTGCGGCATTTGCTGCAAGCGAACGCAGCGGATGGGTGCTGGTCATCGGCGGCTTGCTTGCCGTTGCTGCAACGCGCATCACCGACGGTCCGCGCAAGCGTCACTTACCCGCCTGGGCAATTCGCTTTGGTGTCTTTGTCGGTATCGGCTGGGGCGCTGTGCAATTCATGGCGCGCCCTTCGCCTGATGAAGCGCCGCGCATAGTGGCGTATGTAGTGCTTGGGGCATTGCTTCTCAAACTGTGGGATCGCAAGAATCCCAGTGATTGGCGGCAAGTGATGGCGTTGTCCATCGTCTTGGTTGTTGCGTCTGCGCTTGCCTCCGGTGATTTCCTTGTGGGGGTGTTGGTGATCGGCTACGCGGTGGCCACTATCGCCACCACCATGCTTTATCACTTGCACGCCGGTGCAGCGCGTGCCGAGGATGATCGCCGTGCAGCAGCGTTGCGCCCGGGGGCACTTGCGCCGATGGAAGCTCCGCATGGCGCTGCGCCGCTGCGGCACTTGCGGCGTCTCGCCGGTGCTGGTGTCGTATTGGGCATTGTGCTCAGTGCCATGGTTTTTGTGATGTTTCCGCGTGAATCAGTGCTCGGAGGGCAATCTGGAAATCGGCAGAGTGGATTCCGCCCCGACATTTCCTTGTGGAGCGCTGGTCGCGTTTCGCTGTCCTCGCGCGTGGCCATGACGGTGACGCTTTTGGATCCGCGCGGCGCGGCTGGACCGTTGACATTGCCACTGCGCCTGCGCGGCGCAGTCTTGGATGTGTATTCCGGGCCCGACGGTAGGTGGCGCGGCAACCCCACGCACTCTGGCGATCGCTCATACCAGACCGGCCCTGCCCAGGGCTTTCAGTGGTTCGCTGCTGAGGCGCGTATGGAGCGGTCGAATGTGTGGACGCAAGTGGTGGAGATGCGCTCGCTAGCAAGCGAACATGTCTTCACTGCGTGGCTGCCGCTAGCGATTGCCAGCGAGGAGCCGCGATCATTCGTTCTTGATCCGCGAACTGCGGAAGTCACTGAGGCGACCGCAGGTGTTGTCGGCCGTCCGCGCAGTTACAGCATTCGCATGCAGGGCTACCCGTCCAGTGCGTTAGCGCGTGCGGTGGCGGGCGCCGCGCCGCCAAAGCTTGCAGAATTCCCCGTGCCCGAAGTGCGGGTGATCGCCGAACGTATTCTTGCCGACGCGGCGTTAGTTGATTTGCCAGATGAAGACGCAATCCAAGCCGAGCCACAGCTGAAGTGGGTGAGGCAACGGCGTATTGCCGCTATGTTCCAGGAGTACCTTTCGGGACCGAAATTTGCCTACACCACAGACCTTTCTGCGTTCCGACGCGTGGAAGGCCAAGATCCCATCGTGTTGTTCATGGAGCGCTACCGATTCGGTCACTGCGAATACTTTGCGTCTGCCATGGTGGCATTGTGTCGCTCCATCGGGATCGAAGCACGCGTAGTCACTGGGTACATGGCAACGGAGTACGACACCGTGTCCGACCGCTATGTGATTCGTGAATCGGGCGCACACGCGTGGGCCGAAGTGCGCACGGGCGAGTGGCAGTGGGGCACCTTTGATCCATCGCCCATTGCAGAGTTGCTGGCCATTCAACAAGCGAATCGCACCTGGATGGATAGTTTTCGTTGGGTACTTGATCCCATTGAATTTGCGTGGAACAGTCAGTTTGCATCCTTTGATAGCCGCGCGCAGGCAGAGTTGGTGGAGCGGGTTGGTGAAGGCACACGTGGCACCGGCGAATGGATCGCGGAGCAGTCCAAGGCGTTGTTGGACGCCGCGAATCGTTGGTTTCTGATGGGTCCAGCCGGAGCCCTGTGGCTTGGTCTTGTTGCAGTCACGTTGGCGATCGCTGCAACGGCGGTGTGGGTGGTGGGCGGTCGCGCGCGGCGAGTAGCCCGTGAACTGGGCGCCCGCAACGAGCGTTTCACGCGGCGCATGGCGCTTGGTCGCGATGTGGCGTTCTACTTTGAATCACTTGATGCGCTCGAACGCGCGGGATGTCCGAAGCCGCGCAACTGCACCCCACGTATGCATGCGCAGGCAGTACAGCGCGTGAACCCGGCTGCTGCGCTTGCATTTGCAGCCGTGGTGGATCGTTTTTACGAGATTCGCTACGGAGGAATG
>JBILYM010000236.1:0-3901 GCA_044377725.1 Phycisphaerales bacterium | reverse complement strand
TGATCCGCAACCTTGGTAATGGTTCGCACCACGCCGGTGATGTCCTGCGTCTTGACGTTGATGTGTTCTAACTTGTCGGAAATGGAAACGCTTTGATTTGCAAGATTCTGCATCACGGTTTTCATTTCCACCAATCCAGTTCGACTGGCAGCAGCGACTACCGCTGAACTCTGCGCCACACCTTCAGCCACGCCCATGGTGTTCATCAATTCTGATCCCGTCACCGTGATTTCGCGCACCGCTGCTGCAATTTGGGCTGTGGAAGCACCGAAATGATGAATGGTGGTCTCTTGTTGCTTGCTGGTTGCATACATTTCAACTGCAGTGCCAGCGAGTGAATCAGTGGCGTGCTTTACGCCATCCATCATGGAGGCAACCTGATAAACGCCTCTCATCATGAACGCGCCGACGATTGCAACAATGGCTAGAACCGCACCGGATACCAAGAGTCCAGTGGACCTCCCCTGCTCCACGGCTTCTTGCGATTGCTTTTCATGGACTACTACCAGCTCTTGCGCAATCGCAACCGCTTTCAGAATGGATTCTCGGTGAGCTTGATAGAGCGGATTCAATTGCTCATTCGAGATTTTGATTGCAGTCGCATAGTCCTCGTTATCAATGGCTGTCCGCCAATCACCATGAACGATTTTGAAAAAACTTTCAGCGCTCTCAAACGCATTTTCCAGCAATGCACGGGCAAGAGCGCCTTCTGCGCCAGGAGCATTGACCGAAAGTCTTTGACTCCATATGGCGTGGCTGTCTCTGTATTTCGATTCCAAATCTTTCAGTTCTCGTAAATACTCCTTTACGACGTCCGGTGACTTTGCTCCATTGGTTTGGCGCACCACCAGGTATGGCTCAACAATGAATAGATTCGGCGGAAGAATTTCGCTGATGAGATCCTTGTCGCGCGCCAGCAAGTTGTAGATCGGGCCATTCACCATGACCTTGGCAACAATGCTTTGGTCAGTCCAAAACATCGTGGCAAATCCAAGCACCACAAGAACCCCAATGAGCGCGAACTTTCTTTGAAATGTCATATTAAATGAATACTAACACGGGACAATTATTCCGGATTAAATGAATCGCTCGGGCGACCGCGAATGGCCTGGCTCCGTGGCCCCCAGCCCGACGCGCGCGGCGGCGTCGAGGAAGCTCCGTTCACAAGCATTGCCGCAGTAATGATGCGGCGCAAGGAGCGCAACCCGGTTACGCGATGGCGACCCAAAGCACAAATGCGTTCAGGATCAATAGCACGATCGCAGGAAGGGTCCGGACCAGCGAGTCTCCGATACGGATGCGCGTGGCAATACCCAGCAGCATGGTGAGCATGAGACCAGCGGCGGCCAAAACAAGCACGGGGCGGTTGAAATAGCCCACTAGCAGTCCGAGCGCCCCCAAGCACTCCAATATGCCAACCAAGATACGAAACCGAGCAAGTCCATAGCGCTCAAACTCCACTTTCATGTGCGATGTGGAGAGGCAGACGATCCCGTAGAAGAGGAACGCGATGGCGGAGAGTGCGCGGGCGATTTCGAAGGCGATCTGCATCGGGGGATGAAGAAGCCATCGTACGCCCGACGAGAACTCCGGTCGCGGTATATCCTGATGGAATGATGCCTCTCATCGGTTCCATTCTCCAAGTCATCGTCGGCCTCGGTCTCTTAAATGTATGGCTGCTGCGTCGGGGGAGCACCACCGCCTACCGCGGCGGCGAGGCGAAGAACCTGAAGGAAGAGTTCGCAACCTATGGCCTACCTGCTTCGATGTTCTACATCGTCGGCGGCCTGAAGATCATCTGCGGCGTGCTGCTCTTGGTGGGACTGGGGTATCCGCCGGTTGTGCTGCCTGCGGCGGCAGTGGTTGTCGTACTCATGTTGGGCGCGGTTGCCATGCACCTAAAGGTGGGCGATGGCGTGGTGAAGTACGTCCCGGCGACGCTGATGCTGGCCATGAGCGGTGCGATCTGCGTGATTTCTCGCTTGTAATAGTGCTCGCGTCGCGGCGGTCAGTCTGCTGAAGACGCCAGCAGGCGGCGAAGGTCGCGCGGCTTCAACACCACACCGAGATTCAATACGAGCATTCCAATTGCAAGTGGGATGCCCCGCGGGAACATCGTCACGTTGAACGCGACGATTCCGATCGTGATCGGCAATTGCATTAGGCCCGCCGCGAAACGTGTGCGTGGCACGAGTAGCAGAATGCCAAGCACCAAGTGCCCCACCGCAAGCCAGTCCATCAAGCCACCGTCACGGATCAGTTCCCACATCTGTGCACCACGCGAGCCGTCACTCATCGGCGGCTTGGCCCACTTGAAGACATGGTTGGCCGCGGAACCGACCAATGGAACCGATAGGAGAACGGCGCTGGCTGCTTGAAGGTGTCGTTGGATGGCGGGCATGGCGAATTTTCTGCGATCACTGACCATACCACGCACATCGCCGCTTGGAATCACGCGCGAAGCGGATAAACCAAGCAATCGCACTTACCCACCGCCCTGTTACGATAAACCGAGACAAATCTGAGTTACTTTTTACATGCTAACTCAACTTACAAAATGAACAACATGAATACGACTCAGGACATCAAGGCGTTCTTTTCTTATCCCCGACAGGACGTCGTGGCAGGAATTGTTGTATTTCTTGTGGCATTACCGCTGTGTCTTGGTATTGCAATAGCAAGCGGTGTATCGCCTATCACTGGAATCGTGGCCGGGATTGTGGGAGGCATCATTGTTCCGCTGGTGAGTCGTTCACCACTCTCGGTATCCGGTCCAGCTGCGGGACTGATTTCCATCGTCCTCATGGAAATTGATCGTCTTGGATCAATTGAACGCTTCCTGAGCGCCGTGATCTTGGCCGGTGCCATCCAGTTTCTCTTTGGCGTCTGTCGCACTGGAAAGTACGCCGCACTTGTTCCATCATCGGTGATCAAAGGCATGCTCGCCGCCATCGGCATCACCATTATCCTCAAGCAGCTTCCAGTGGCACTTGGCGTTACGGGTGGTCTTGGCGACATCAGTGCCGGATTTGCCATGGGGCCGACCATCATCACGGTCATCTCGCTGATCATTCTGTACGGCTGGAAGCGCACACCGCTTGCCAAGTTTGCACTGCTGTCGCCCGCGCTTGTACTGGTTGTGCTCTCCAGCTTGCTTGCGCTGATGTTCCGCAATGTGCCTTCGCTGGCGCTCACGCCAACTCAATTTGTAGATGTGCCACTCGGTGGATTTTCAGCGCTTGCGAGCGCTCTTCCGCGCCCGGAGTTTGGCGCGTTCATGGACAAAGATGTTTGGATTGTGGCAGTCACCATTGCCATCGTGGCAAGTATTGAAACGCTTCTCTCACTACAGGCAATTGATCGACTTGATCCCCTACAGCGGCACAGTCCACCAAATCGTGAACTGTTAGCGCAAGGAATTGCGAATGCGCTTTCTGGATTTTTAGGCGGCCTGCCAGTGACCTCGGTGATCGTTCGCTCGGGCGCAAATGTTTCTGCTGGAGGCCGCGAGCGCCTCTCCGCGTTTGTGCATGGATTGCTTCTGTTGTTTGCAGTTGTCTTTGCAGGCACCGTACTCAACGCCATACCACTCGCTTGCCTCGCCGCGGTCCTGATTCAGGTGGGACTCAACCTTGCAAAGCCATCGCTGTTTCGCATGCAGGCAAAGTTGGGCGCCATGCAATTCTTGCCGTTTGCAATCACCATTGCAGCGGTGCTGGGTCTTGACCTACTCAAGGGCGTCATTGTCGGAACAATCCTGGGTGTCATATTTGTGCTTCACCAAAACTCCAAGAGCGTCATTGTGACCACGCGCGGTGAGAACGGCGTCGTGCAAATGAAATTCCGCCGCGACGGAACTTTCCTTTCCAAGCCAAAGATTTCCGAGGCGCTTGAAGGCATC
>JBILYM010000235.1:0-3903 GCA_044377725.1 Phycisphaerales bacterium | reverse complement strand
CGGCATGCAGTGCTAGGCAAACCGTCGGAAACTCCGGCAATTCGTGGCTTCGGCAGCGAGCGCTCCTGATCCGCTATCATCCTTCCCCCTATGGCACAGCTACGCGAAATCAAGAAGCGCATGGGCGCCGTGAAGACGATTCAGCGCATCACTAAGACGATGCAGATGATCGCTACCGCTAAGTTCACGGCGGCGCTTGCGCGTGCCAAGAACAGCCGTCCCTACACCGACACGATCCGCGGTCTGGTGACCAAAGTGTCGGCGCAAGCCGGTGACGCAAGCCATCCGATGCTTGAGCAGTCCAACCGCGCGTCCAAGAAGGACCTGGTGTTGGTGATCGCTTCGGACCGTGGTCTGTGCGGCGCCTATAACTCCACGGTGCTCCGCACGGTGACCAAGCTCCTCAATGAAATTCGTGCCAACGGTCGCGAGGTAGTGGTTGATGTTTCTGGTCGCAAGGCGCTTGCCTTCTTCAAGTATCAGAAGCAGGAAGTCAGCACTCGACATGCCATCGGCGACAAGCCACAGTACGAGGCTGTGGAGAAAATTGGACAGGATTACATTGATCGCTTTGTTGCTGGCGAATTCGCCTCCGTCAAGGTCATCTACATGCGCTTCATCTCCGCGGCGCGTCAGCGTCCGGAAGTGATGCAGCTTCTTCCGCTCACGCTTCCCAAGGCTGATGAAGTGGCCGGCGATGGCGATAAGGTCTCGAACGCGAACTTTGATTTCAGCCCATCTGCACCGGAGTTGCTGAACGACTTGCTGCCGCGCTCGCTCAAGGTCTCGCTTTACCAAGCATTTCTTGATGCGGTGGTGAGTGAGAACGTGATGCGCATGGTGGCCATGAAGGCCGCGACCGACAATGCAGGCGGCCTTGGCCGCACGCTCAAGCGTAATTTCAACCGCGCGCGTCAGGCGCGCATCACCACCGAGCTCACGGAAATCGTGGCTGGTGTTGAAGCTTTGAAGTAAACAAGACTATGAACGTATGAAGTGGTGACGCGTTGACACGCTGATGCGTGCACTGTCTCACGCATTGACGCACGAATCATCGGCTCGCCGCAGCAATTTCAGTGCGCGCCCTTACCGCACGCCTTGTTCAGGAACTTCCACGCCACCGCGTTCCGCTGGCTTGATTCCTGCTGCATCCTTCTTCGGGGGAGTACCGCCGCCGGGCTCAGTACCGGTGACCAGCGTGTAGCCATCTTTCTGCCACGCGCGAATACCGCCTTCTAAGACGTACACGTTCTTGAAGCCGAGTTCCAAGAGTCGCTTGGCGCCCGCCTTGGCAAGCGCATCTTGAAACGCGTCGCCGTAGACCACAAAGAGATTGTGACCGGCGAGTCGCGCTGCTGCAGTCTCGGTCATTTCAGCAAGCGGTGCACTGATAGCGCCACTGATGTGCCCCTTGGCGTAGTCGTCCGCGGAGCGCGGATCAACCCAACATGAAACGATGGCCTTCTCAAACATGCCGGTACGCGGGTGCATTTTTTCCACCGCCGACGGTGGGTCCAGGAACACCAAGTCGCGGTCGCTGGTCTTAATGTCGCATCCAAGGAGCGCGGCGAGGGGTGCGGCTGCAATCGCTGCAAGGAGTACGGATCGCGTGCCAAGCACTTGGAGTGGGGTAGTCATGCGGGAAGTGTCCGCGTTATCACTGAATTTCGCAAGGTGCTGCCCGGGAACGTGCCAATACGGGCATACTGTTGGCATGCTGACGACCCTCGCGCTTCCTGTTGTCCTGTTGATTTCCTGCGTCTCGATCGCTCTGCAGTCTGCGTCGTCGCGCGCGACCGCTACCGTGCAAGATTCGTCAGATTCTGCTCCACAATCGGCCCCAACCGCTGACTCGCCATCGAACTCACAGACGCCGGATCAGTCGCTGCCCGAAGGTATTGAGCGGAGCTCGTTCCGTTGGGCGCAGGCGAGTGATCAGTCATGGATCATGGTGGCCACGATCAGTCCCACGCCTGGTTGGCATCTGTACTGGGAGAATCCCGGCGACAACGGAAATCCGCCCACCTTTGAGTTGACGCTCCCCGCCGGTTGGCAGGCCGGGCCCACCGTGTATCCGCGCCCCGAGGTGCGTTCGCTTGATGGCGGCGTCTTCTATGGCTATTCGCGAACAGCAGATTATTTAGTCCCAGTGCGCCGCGCGGGCGCGCTTCGGGAAGACCCGTGGAAGAGCGACAGCGACAGTGCGCAGCAAGGCGTGTGGTCGGTGCGCGCCAAGGTCATGGTCTGCAAGGAGCGATGCGTCGTTGCCAAACTGTCCGGCGGTGGTAACTGGCCGCCAGTGGTTGAGGCGGGCTCGGGCGTTCAGTTGAACGGCGGCTCGTTTGGAGGTCGATCGCTTCCGGCGACCGCGGCATCAGCGCGGTTGTTCGCGAGCCTTGAGAACGGCAAGGTGTCTATCAGGGGTTCGACGCAAGGGAATGGATCAGTGCGATTCATTCCGGCCGGAGTTGCCGGAATGCAGTTGGCCATGTCCGAAGGCGCATTGGCGATCGAAGGCACTGTCTCTGGGGATCAATTTAACCTTGAATTTATGGTCACCAGTATGGGCGAGGGCCCCGGCCAACCTGCAGTGGCAGGATTGATACTTTTCGGCAATAGCGCCTCCGATCCGTGCGTTTGGCTCACCATTCCTCACCCATTGGCTGGTCCCGGCACTTCGCTTGGCGCCAATGGGGTGGGTGCATCGGATCAGGCTCCTCCGTCGAAGTGAGCCAACAGAGTGCGCGCGCGTGCGTGCACTCACCATTAGCTAGGCGCCATGCGCCTCACAGGAGATTTGATGAACCCGCTCAAGATGATCGCCACCCTCGGAGTTGCTGCTGCAGTTGTAACCGGTGTGGCTTATGCCAGCCCATCGCAGTATGCCGCGCAGGACAACAAGAAGGAATCGAAGAAGGCAGAGAAGGCTGATGCCGCCAAGGTCGGCTCGCCAGCTCCGGCCTTCACCCTGAAGGATTCGGCAGGCAAAGATGTCAGCCTGTCGGACTTCAAGGGCAAGGTGGTGGTGATGGAGTGGATGAATCCGGGCTGCCCAGTCTGCAAGGGCAAGATGGAAGATGGATCAGTTGCCAAGATGATGAGTGATTCGAAGGCGATTAATTCTGACGTGGTGTTCTTGTTTGTCAATTCCACCGCATCGACGGCCAGCAAGCCCATGGAGAGTGGCGAGTATTTGACGAAGAACAAGATTTCGGGACCAGCATTGATTGATGGCGATGGTGCTGTTGGTCACGCGTACGGCGCGAAGACCACGCCGCACTGCTTCGTCATTGATGCATCAGGAGTGCTTGCGTATGCGGGCGCGATCGATGATCAAGGCGACAAGAACTATGTTGTCAGTGCTGTGCAGGCGCTCAAAGACGGCAAGCCCGTTTCGCCTGCTACCACCAAGGCCTACGGCTGCGGTGTGAAGTACGCGCGGTAATGATTTGAATTGATATGCGGCCATTGCGTGCGTGGTGCATGGCTGCATTGCTGAAAGAACAGGAGCCTTGACCGTGATTGGTCGAGGCTCCTGTTTCGTTGCTCGATGATTGCGTCCGCGCCGGGCGAACCGCGGCGGGGCTTGGTTACACCACGTTCACGGGCATTACTACGTAGGTGAATTCTTGGCCGACCTTGAACACGCCAGGCTTCTGTGGGCTGCGCATTTCGATCATCACTTGTTGACCGTCGATCACTTTCAGGGCATCGACAATAAACGCTGGCTGGAAGCCGATTTCGATTGCATCGCCAACGTAACCGGACATCGGTACGCGGATTTCCGCTTCGCCCATTTCGGGAGCACGGCTGGAAACCACCAGCATGTCGCCCTTGAAGGTGAAGCGAACGCCCTTGGATTCCTCGTTGGTGAGAAGCGCAGCGCGGCGAATGGCGGTGGCG
>JBILYM010000234.1:0-3916 GCA_044377725.1 Phycisphaerales bacterium | reverse complement strand
TGAGCGCGCCGACAACGATGCCGATGGTGCGATTCATGGGTTACTTACCTTCCCCAGTTGCCGGGGGCTTTTCTTTCTTCTCAAGATAATCAGCCAAGTTCAATCCAGACTCAGCCTGCTTCATAGTCACATCAATGTCGGTGCGGCCAGAAACCGACTCGCCCAAGACATACTTCACGCGCACGCCCGCAAGCGCGCGACCAAGCACCTGCATGGTGCGGAATTGCTTATAAAGTTCGGGTGCAGCATGGAACGAAGGAGCCTGCCCCAGCACTTCGGCAGAGTCACCGGCCGCGCCCATCACGATCGCCCAGCGCTTCGCACGCGCCTGCGAAATGACTCGCGCCGCACCGCCCTTGCTCTCCACCACTAACCGCTCCACCACAGCGCGCTTCTCCATCGCCACTGCGCTGTCAACACCGCTCTCCTGCTCGGCGCTATCCAGCGCAGCAATAGCAGCCACAATTCCGTCCGCTCGCTCTGGGCTGCCAGCAATCGACGCCATGGTGGCGCGCGCCATTCGGTCCGCTTCTTCGCGCAACTTCCGGGCATTCTGCATGTCGATCGAAATCTCTTCAAACATGCCCGCGCCCTGTCCGGCAGGTGGACGCAGCGTTGGTACCTGAATCGCCACTACTTCTACGCCTGCCTTTGCGGCGTCAAAGCTTGCTTGGATGCGTTCGCGCAACGAACGAATCAGCGAATCACCGCGCGGGCTGAGCACGGCATCCATCGGTTGCGTCGAGAGGTACCGAGTGACTTCACGCAGAGCGATATCACGCAGAATGCGCTCGCGCATGTCAGACGCAGTGCGACGAACGCGCGTGTCAGATGCGAACGCAAGCCACTCCAAGAGGCCCTTGGGAGCAATGCGGTACGTCATCACGATGTCCGCGTCCACCAGCGCAAAGCGCTGTGAAACTGCAGCGGCCGATGCATCGGGCTGCGCGTCACCATCGGATCGACCGCTCAGATCCTTCTGAACTTGCTCAGAGAGGAGCGGCGCCGCAACCATGTACGGGTAGCGATCGGGATCGCTGTTTGCTTCCTCGCTCCACACATTCACGGCGCCCACTTTGACGGGCCGCGCGCCAAGCACCAGGTTGCGGAGCCGCGCCACGTCTTGCACCGATGCGGTCTCAATGGGCCACGGCCACTTGAACATCACGGTGCCTTCGTACACGTCGCCGACGATGGCGCCCCCGCGCAGGCGCACGGCCTGTTGGCCCGGAGGTACCACCACCACACAGGAAAGCGCGATGAGCACCGAGGCTCCCAGCACCAAGAGCCACGCAGTGCTGCGCAGCATGAGCTGGTAGCCCCAACTGGAAGTGATGTCGAAACCAAACTGATAATTGACCGCCTCATTGATGGAGCGAACAATGGAGTCCGGCGCGGCAAACAGGCTGAGAATGCGTGAATCAAAGGGCGCGCGCGGGTTGTCGCCGATGCGACGCGGGCGATAGAGCGCCAGAATGAAGTTGAGAACGATCTCCCCAGCAAAGATCACTTGACCAATGCCAATGGCCAACACCACGGGCTCAAGCCACTTTGGTTTGCCGAATGAATTGGCCACCAAGCCAACCGCAATGGCGGAGAGCACCAACGCTGTCGCCACCATGAACCCCGCGCCACCGCGAAGATTCTGCCACGCGGGCTGCTTGGACATGCCCGCAACAAAGCGCGAGAAGATGAATGCAATCAGCGCCAGCGACACACAGATTGCCAACTGCCAACCCGTGGCGAAACCAACGGAGAACGGAATCACGTCCACCATCGGCTGATCAGCACCGGGTCGGAAGTCAAGACTGGAGATGTAGCGCGCCGCATTGACGCCGGTGAGGGCCAAGGCTCCGGCGGCCAGCAAACTCACGCCCGGGAGCAGAATTCGGTTGAGCCGCTCCAGACGCTTGGCGGCCACCATGGAATCGCCAGCGCGTTCCGAGGCAAAGACGGTGGAGTCCGCTCCCGTGGAGCGCAGTTCGTCTGCCTCCATCGCCTCGATCGCGGCAAGCCGATGTTGGTGGAAGATGACAATCAGCACCGCCCACACCGCCACACCCACAAACGCAATGGTGCTGCCCTGCACGAAGGCGGTGCTACCCACCGCGCTACCCACCACAAAGAGGACGAGACCGATTGCCAGTTGCAAAATCAGTCCGAGACCGGCGATACGGGTGGCTTGTTGGTAGGCGTACTGGTCAGTTCGCATCGGAGTGAAATCCTGCGGGGAAACGGCGGCATTCCGGGCGCGCGCGTTGGTGCGTCAGGGTACTGTATTCCCGTCAGCACCGCCCTGTTCTGGTCCGATCAAATCAACCGATGAACTTCCTCGAACAGCTTTGGGCCATCGCCCGCAACACCGCCATTGAGTGCGTCCGCCAACCGGTGGCATTGGCCGTCATGGTGGCGGGGACGCTTCTCATCATCCTCAGCATCCCCTTTAGCGGCTTCACGCTGATGGACGACCAGCGGATGTTTGTGGACATCGCACTCTCCACCATCTTTGTGTGCGGCACGCTGCTTGCGGGATTTCTGGCAACCAACGCACTGAGCCGTGAGATTGACAATCGCACCGTACTGACCGTGGTTTCCAAGCCCGTCAGTCGTCCGGTCTTTGTGTGGGGAAAATTTCTTGGGGTGGCGGCCGCGCTCAGCGCATGCACGCTCTTTCTGTCACTGGTGTTCATGCTGGTGGAAATGCACGGCACCATGCCAACCGTGGCCACTGGCTACCACTATCCGGTGTTGACCATGGGTCTCCTGGCAGTGGCTGCCTCATTCGCGGCGGCAATCTGGTGCAACTACTTCTACAGTTGGAGCTTTCCGGCAGCAATCTTGGGCTTCGGAATTCCCTTGCTGGCGATCGCCTATGTGCTGAGCCTGCTGTTTGCCAAGGATTGGACCCCGGTGCTTCCGTCCGGACAATTTAAGGGCAGCATTTGGGTTGCCATTGCGATGATGTGGCTGGGGCTATGTGTGCTGGCAAGCATTGCAGTTGCTGTCTCCACGCGCTTTGGACAAGTGGTGACCTTGGGCGTCACCTTCGGCGCGTTTGTCATTGGACTCATGAGTGACTGGCTGATTGCCCGCCCCTTGCGCGACGTTGGCGGCATGCTTGATCGATTGGGAAAGGATGGATCCGCTGGCTCTGCGTTTGATGCAAACCATGCACAGTTGGCACTTCTGAAAGTGGCCTACGCCATAACCCCGAATTTTCAAGTGTTTTGGCTATCCGATGCCATTCAGCAGAAGCGCGACATTCCCGTGGCGTACCTCATTCCGTCCGTGGCATACGGAGCGGCGATGATTGTTGCCGTGATGTGCGTTGCCGTGGCGCTCTTTCAGCGCCGCGAAGTTGGCTGACAAGCAAACTCGCCAAAGCTGAAAATCAACGGTCTGGGTCTCAGCCGTCTGAGGACTTCGCACGCTTGCGGAGTTCGCCCAGTTGCTTGCGGAGATCCTTGATCTCCTTCTCAATACCCTGAACACCCTGCTCGCCGATCTGCCCCTCAATGCAGGGCTTGCAGCGCTTATTCCAGGCCAAGATCTTCTCAAGGATTTGGATCTGTGACGTGAGCTGATCGTCGGCACCACCAGCCCGAGGAATGTTCATGCGCTGCTGCTGCAGTTTGAAATCCTTATCACACTCCTCGTACAACTTCTTCCAGGCGCCGGCCATCTTCACTCCATAGTCACTGATTTCGTACCACTCCGTGAGACCAAGGAACGGCGCCAATTCAGCGCCAGTGTCGGCAGTTCCTTTACTGAAGCCGGAGTCGAGGGCGTTGCTGGCGTTGAAGGTCAGGTTGTCCTTATCGTCCGACAAGACAACTTCGCCGGGAAGCCCAGTGATCTTGTCATGGAACGTCGGTTTGCCGGTGACCGGATCCTTGGTGTAGGTCAAGACATCCTT
>JBILYM010000038.1:0-11612 GCA_044377725.1 Phycisphaerales bacterium | reverse complement strand
GGATTTCGCTGTTCATGATCATCATTTCAAAGATCGCCTTACGTCCGCGGTAGCCGGTGCCCTTGCAATTGGGGCACCCCACTGCCTTCATGACTTTGCCCATGGCTTCTTCTGGAGCAATGTCCACGAGCTTGAGGAACTTGGGATCCGGAGCATCGTCAAGCATCTTGCACATCGGGCACAAGACGCGCCCCAGGCGCTGGGCGAGCACCGCTTGGATGGAACTTGCTACCAAGAACGGCTTGACGCCCATGTCCACCAATCGGGTGATGGCGCTGGGAGCATCGTTGGTGTGCAGCGTGCTAAACACCAAGTGACCGGTGAGTGCAGCCTGAATGGCAATATCTGCGACTTCGCGATCTCGAATTTCACCGATCAGGATGATGTTCGGAGCCTGACGCAACATGCTCTTGAGCACGATGCCGAAGGTGAGGCCGATCTGTTCGCGGATCTGCACCTGATTGATGCCGTTGAAGTTGTACTCAACGGGATCTTCAGCGGTGATGATCTTGCGGTCGGGCGTATTGAGAATAGCCAGCGCCGAATACAGCGTGGTGGTCTTGCCGGAACCGGTGGGACCAGTGACCAAGAAGATCCCGTTTGGGCGGCGAATGATCTTGTTGAAGACATCAAGTGAGTCTTGCTCAAAGCCAAGATTCAAGAGACCGATGCGCACGCTGTCGGGGCGCAAGATTCGCAAGACCACGCTTTCACCGTAGAACGCGGGACAAGTACTCACGCGGAAGTCAATCTGATTGATGACCGGCTGCCCGTCCTTGTAGACCGGGTCGCCCATCTGATCAAGCTCTGGAACCGGGAACTTGATACGACCGTCCTGCGGAATGCGACGCTCAGCGATGTTTACACCGGCCATCAGCTTGATGGTGGAAAGGATTGCATTCTGCAGATTCTTCTGCAGCTTCTCAATCTCCACGCACACACCGTCGATGCGGTAGCGGAGCATGATGTGCCCCTCCGCTGGTTCGACATGAATGTCTGACGCGCGACCATTCACTGCATCAACAATGATGCGCGCAACCAGTTTGCGCATTGGCCCCTCGTCATCAATATCAATCGACTTGGCGCTGCGGTCGAGGGACTTATCCACTGACTTGTCAACGGACTTGTCCATTGAGTCGCCGGCCAACTGCTTACGCGGCGGACCTTCTGCCTTCGCTCCGCCATTGATGTACGAACTAATCTGCCGCTTAGAAGCGATGCCGGCTTGCTCAAACTCGCCCACTCGGAAGCGCAACATCTCCAGCGTGTCGATGTCCATGGGGTCATGGATGATCAGGCGCAATTTGCCGCTGCCCGCCATGGGCAGGACTAAGAATTTCTTTATCAAGTCGGAGGGGATGCGCCCCTTGTCGATCTTGTTCATGTCCGAAACAACATCCAGGTTGATGAAATCAACGCTAAATTGCTGCGCCAGCGCCTTGGCAATGTCTTCTTCCTTGCAGGCGTTGGTCTCCACCAGGATTTCACCAAGCCGCATGCCACGCGCGCGCGCGGCAGCGAATGCCTCGTCAACCTGAGCGAGGGTGACGACTCCAAGACCGATGAGGATCTCGCCGAGTTTCTGACGGGGCTTACGTGCCAACGAAACCTCCTGACGGGCCGAACCCTCGCTGCCGATCGCCCCGCGGTGGGGCGTGCAACGAGAACACCATATCTTCGCACCGGGCGGGCGCAGCAGTTGCACCTGACCCCCCCACATGCCGGTCCGGGTCATCCGGAACGGCAGAAGGTTCCGTAGTATGCGGCCTACGCAGCATCTACGCAATGCGTGCGACCGAGAATATGGACGCTGAACCAAGAAACCCCCTGCCCGATCGGGTTGTCCCGGTCCGCTCCGGCGGCGCTGGCCAACGGCGCGTGTTGGTGGCGACGGGTCCAACACATGAACCGATCGACGATGTTCGGTACATCGGGAATCGTTCAAGCGGACTGATGGGAACCGCGATTGCCGCAGCATTTCAGGCACGCGGATATCCGGTGACGGTGGTCCGCGGGCCTGGCGTGCCGGCGGTTCCTGAGTGCGGAGATCGGCAATTTGTGACGGCGGCCGACTTGTTATCCGTGCTCCGGGCGGAATGGCCCATGCACGACGTGCTGGTGATGGCGGCCGCGGTGGCCGACTATCGCCCCGCCGCACGTGTACCGGGCAAGATGCGCCGCGAGGGCGGCCCGATCACCCTGGCGTTGGAGCCAACCGAGGACATCCTTGCTGGGCTCGCCGCGCATCGCCGCGCGGACCAATACGTGGTTGGCTTTGCGCTTGAGCACCCGGAAGCGTTGGCACGCTCTGCCATCGCCAAGTTGCAGCGCAAGCGCGCGAACGCGATTGTCGCCAACCCATTGGCAACCATGAATTCACCGGATGTCGACGCCACGGTCTTCTTCGCTGACGGCCAATCAGCCACCCCCGGCAGCACGATGCCCAAGCCAGCATTCGCAGCATGGCTCGTACAGCTGCTTGAGTCACACCACCTGCACTAGGCGCCGTACTCCCCTTCGCCCGTCAACTACAGTCTCAGTCTTCGCCCGCCCTCACGCCGCGCGGCAACAACAACACCCCTTGGAAGGAACAGCATGCAGCTTGGACTGATCGGACTCGGACGTATGGGCGCCAACATGGGCAAGCGGCTACTTCGCAACGGGCACTCCGTGGTGGGCTGGAACCGCGAGCCCGAACCCATTCGCGAGATCGCCGCCGAGGGCGGTGTTGCAGCCACCTCCACCGCCGACCTCGTCAAGAAGTTGCAAACGCCGCGTCACATCTGGCTGATGCTGCCTGCAGGCGTCGTGGACGAAATGATCGATGAACTGGTGCCGCTCCTTTCACCCGGCGACACCATTATTGACGGCGGAAACAGTTACTACCGTGATGACCTGCGCCGCGCCAAGGCACTTTCCGCCAAGGGCATCGATTACGTGGACTGCGGCGTTTCTGGTGGTGTGTGGGGTCTTGAACGCGGCTACTGCTTGATGATCGGCGGGCCAGATGCGGCCGTTGCGCGCCTTGACTCCGTGTTCCGCACGCTTGCGCCGGGTACCGGCACCATTCCAGTGACTGCCGGACGTGGCGGCGCTGGCGACACCAGCGATATCGGATATCTGCACTGCGGCCCCGTTGGTGCTGGCCACTTTGTGAAGATGGTTCACAACGGCATTGAGTACGCGCTCATGGCGGCGTATGCCGAAGGGTTCAACATCTTGCGCCACGCCAACATGGGTAAGGACAAGGTGGTCATGGACGCAGAAACCACGCCACTGCGCGATCCCGAGGCGTATCAATATGACATCGACATTGGCCGAGTAGCTGAACTGTGGCGGCGCGGCAGCGTTGTTTCAAGTTGGCTGCTTGACCTCACCGCGACGGCACTTGCCGAAGATCCGAAGCTTGAAAAGTTCGGAGGGCGCGTCAGCGATTCCGGCGAAGGACGCTGGACCACGATTGCGGCAGTGGAGGAAGGCGTTCCAGCCCATGTCATTACCGCTTCGCTCTTCAGCCGCTTTGATAGTCGCGGCAACGCCGAATACGGCAACAAGATTCTGAGCGCCATGCGCTATGCGTTCGGCGGCCATCATGAAAAGAAGAGCGATTCGCGGCACTAAATCACGGGCGATTTGCGAGCCCATGTGACTCCGCAAGTACCTACTATGCGCCCACGGGCCCTGTGGCGGAATCGGCAGACGCAGCGGACTTAAAATCCGCAGCCGCGCAAAGCGGTGTGTGGGTTCAAGTCCCACCGGGGCCATTTGAGATGTACGGAGCAAAGCTTCGCCATGGCGGCGAGGTTTCTGCCGCCTCAATAGGTACGCTTCGTGCATGGCTCACATGGACTCGTCGGCCAAGGATGCAAACGCCTCAAACCCGCTGAGTAGCGACATGGACCGGGCTCATACCGGCCGCGAACGCATACCAGTCAGCGTTCATCCCACTAGTCATGCTGCAAGCCGCGCCGTAGCGGCAGAGATCGCCGCATTGCTCCGCGAACGCGCCGCGCAGGGACGGATGGCCGTGCTGGGGTTGGCCACTGGATCGACTCCACAAGGCGTGTACGAGGAACTGGTACGCATGCACCGTGAAGAGGCGCTCTCCTTCAAGAATGCAGTCACCTTCAATCTTGATGAATACTGGCCCATGCGTCCAGAAGAGTTGCAGAGCTACCGACGCTTCATGCAAGAGCATCTCTTTGAACACATTGATATCGATCCCGCCAACATTCATATTCCGGACGGGACATCTGCGCAGGATCAGGTAGCAAACTTCTGTGCTGGTTACGAACAGACCATTCGGAGCGCAGGTGGTATTGATCTGCAGATTCTGGGCATTGGCCGCACCGGCCATGTTGGATTCAATGAGCCCGGCTCGCCACGCGATAGTCGAACGCGGCTCATCACCCTTGACCGCGTCACCCGCATGGATGCAGCAAGCGATTTCTTCGGTGAACGCAATGTCCCCCGGCGCGCCATCACCATGGGCGTCGGCACCATTCTTGACGCACGTCGCGTGCTATTGATGGCATTTGGGGAACACAAAGCTGCCATTGTTCGCGAAGCAGTTGAAGGTGCAATTTCGCCCTCAGTTGCTGCTAGTTTCCTGCAAGAGCACGCCAACGCGCGGTTCGTACTTGATCCAGCTTCCAGCGCTGCGTTGACGCGCTTCAGTACGCCGTGGTTGCTTGGACCCGTTGAGGACTTTGGTCTTTCGTGGGACACCGCCACCACCAAGCGCGCGGTGATCTGGCTGGCACGCATGCTGGGAAAGCCAGTTCTGAAACTAGTTGAAGAGGATTACAACGAACACGGCCTGCAGCCGCTCCTTGCCAGCCGCGGCGATGCGTACGACATCAACATCGAAGTGTTTCGCGCGTTGCAACGAACGATCACCGGCTGGCCAGGCGGTAAGCCTGACGATCCCAACTCCGCATTCCCAAAGCGCGTGGTGGTGTTCAGCCCGCACCCCGACGATGACGTCATCTCCATGGGCGGAACATTCATCCGCCTGTGCGACCAAGGTCATGAGGTGCATGTTGCATATCAAACGTCTGGCAACATTGCCGTCTGGGACGACAGCGCATTGCGGCATCTGGATTTCTTACGGGAGTTTGCTGGAGCATTTCCACAACTCGGTCGCGAGTTCACGGAACGGCTGGAGGCCAACATCGAAACATTTGTTGCCACCAAGAAACCGGGCGAAGTGGACACCGTGGAACTGCAACGCGTGAAGGCATTGATCCGTCGCAGCGAGGCACGTGCCGGAGCGCGCTGGAGTGGCGTACGTCCGGAGCACATTCACTTTCTTGACCTACCGTTCTATGAGACGGGCCGTGTACGCAAGAACCCATTGGGCGCAGATGACCTGCGCATCACCTGCGAACTACTCCGGGCCGTCCAGCCGCACCAGATTTATGCAGCCGGCGATCTGAGTGATCCGCATGGAACGCATCGCACCTGCTTGGCGGCCATTGTCCAGGCGCTGGCCGTCTTGCGCACTGAGCCCAAGGAGCGCGCATGGCTTGACGCCTGCGAAACCTGGCTGTACCGCGGCGCTTGGCAAGAGTGGGCGCCGGAAGAGATTGAGATGGCCGTTCCGCTCTCCCCTGACGAAGTGGTTCGCAAGCGCTTTGCGATCTTCAAGCATGAAAGCCAGAAAGACACGCCGGTCTTCCCAGGCGCAAGCGATACCCGTGAATTTTGGCAGCGCGCCGAAGATCGCAACCGAGCCACGGCAGTTGCCTACGATCGACTTGGCCTTGCGGAGTATGAAGCCATAGAAGGTTTCGTGCGTATGGACCCGCCGCGGGTAGCCTAATTGATCTTCATGATGTCTTTCGAACCGCCACGCCTCACCCTTTCGCCCCCTGCCGCCATTGTTCTTCTTGTCACGTCCGATGAGACGCTGACAAGCCGCATCCGTGCGATGATTTCGACGGATCGAAGCATTGTGCTGCATGCCGCGCAGTCGATCGGCGATGCTGAGATAGAAGCGCTGGAAATTCATCCGACGGTGGTGCTGCTTGACCTTGATCTGCGCGGACGCACCCCCGCTCTCGATTTGCTGCGCCGCCTGCGCCGAAGACCGGAGACGCTGGCTGTTCCGGTGATCGTTCTGGGTGGACATGGGGAAAGTCAACTGCGTGCGGCCGTCTTTGATGCAGGCGCGGCGGACTATGTAGAGAAACTCCCCGACCCAATTGAACTCCGCGCCCGAATCAAGACGCATTCGGAGAGCTTCAATGTTCGCGCCGAGCATAATGATTCCATTTCAGCCATCGGTCGCTTGCAACGCCAACTCCGCGATGCGGTGCGCGATGCCGAGGAAGCACGGCGCGCTGGTACCGATGGCCAGCCTGGTGGCGCCGATACTGCGCTGTGGCGCCGAAAGGTCGATTCACTCACGCGTCTTGGAGTGGAAATCAGTCGCATTCATGACTATCACTTACTGATGGAACGGATACTTACCGAGGCACGCACACTGCTTGGGGCTGATGCGGGCACTATTTACACGCGCGAAGGCGATGCGCTTCGGTTTGCGTTCAGCCAAAATGACCTGCTTGAACAACCGGGACGCCATTCCAAAACGCGCTTCAGTAGCTTGATGGTCCCAGTCAGCGCACGCTCAATTGCCGGATGGTGCGCCATGAGCTGTGAGCTTGTCAATGTCGCGGATGCGTACAAACTTGACGAATCCGCACCGTATCGCTTTGACCAAAGTTACGACGCGGTCACCGGGTACCGGACCCAATCAGTCATTGCTATGCCACTGCGCAATTCATCCGATCAGGTGCTTGGGGTACTGCAGTTTCTGAAATCAGGCGGCGATTCGTCTGAGGCAGCTCGGCCATTCACCATCGATGACGAGCACATGGTGGCGCACTTTGCTTCCATGGCAACCGTAGTCATTGAGCGCGCCCGACTCACCGAAACCGTCATCCTGCGCATGATCCGCATGGCTGAAGCGCGCGACCCAGGCGAGACGATGGCGCACATTGAACGCGTTGCTGCGTATTCATTGATCATCTTTGATGAGTGGGCACGTCGGCGCGGATTTGAGGGCCCGGGTTTCGAACGCCAACGCGACCGACTGCGCATTGCCGCCAAACTTCACGATGTTGGCAAGATCGGTATCAGCGATGCCCTTCTCAAGAGCCCCCGCCGCTTCACACCGGAAGAGCATCGACAGATGCAGCAACACACCGTGATCGGCGCACGGCTCTTTGTTGATAGCCCAACGCAGTTTGATGAAACCGCGCAAGAGGTTGTACTCAACCACCACGAGCGCTGGGATGGCACGGGATACCCCGGCTACGTGGAACTTGATGGCCGGCCGACCATCGACCCCGCCACCGGGCTCACACGCTTGACGGGCAAGCGCGGCGAAGACATTCCCTTGTTCGCTCGGATTGTGGGCCTCGCCGATGTTGTGGACGCACTGTCGAGTCGGCGCTCCTACAAGGAGCCCTGGAGCGAAGAAGAGGTGCTCAAGCACATCCGCGACGAGAGCGGGCGCCACTTTGACCCGGAATTGGTCGACATCTTCTTTGCGCGCCTTGACGAGATCCGATCCGTCCGGGTGGCACACATGGGCGACTAATCAAAGTCTGATATCCGGGTAGACTCCCTGAATATGGAAAAAAGCGAATCCCGACGTCCATTTTTCAAGAGTCTCCTGGGGCAAATGGTCCTGACCACCATCGTGCCAGCGGCCTTGGTGCTTGGCACCGTGGTGACACTCGGACTACTGCGCAACTATGACTTGACGCTCGAAAGCGAGCGCGAGACGATCCAGGACGGCGCTACGACGGTCGCCAGCAACATTGACGCCCTGAATCGCGAAGGGCTGCTTGCTGCCGAGATGATTGTCTCGGCGCAACGCGCCGGACTCTTTGGACAGCGTGAACTCTCGGTTCGCGCCTTACGCGCCGCGCTTGAATCCAATCCTGGGATTACCGGGGTGAGTATCGCCTACGAGCCCAACGCCGATGGCAACGATGTTGGCGCCCTTCCTGCAAATGGCTCGGGAAAGGCTGAACGTTTCTTGCCCTACTGGTACCGCGACTGGCGCAGCAATGATCGCATCGCCTACAAGACCACCACGGGCATGGAAGACAGTCTGTACTACCTCGGACCGAAGGAAAATTGGGAGCGCCGCCGTGATGCTCGTGCCATGATGACCGAGCCGTATGACTTCGACGGCAAAGCCATGGTGGAGCACGCCTGTGCAATCATCATTGATGGCAAGTTCCAAGGCGCAATCACTGCGGACCGAGCGCTTTCCGACCTACAGGTCGAAATTGATGCCCTGTCTGCCGACCTGCACCTGGATATCTACATTGTGTCCGCGAAGGGCAAACTAGTAGTGGCGTCCAACGGTACGCAGCGGACGTTTGTTTCAAATCCAGAGTCATGGCGCACCAAGGCCATTGACGAAACGCCGCAAGGCGCCAATCTGAAGAAGATCATTACGGAAAGCGCAGCTGGAACCTCTGCTGCACTTCCAGACCCAGTAGCGACCGGCAAGTCCTACTTTGCGGCAGCGCCGATTGCAGCGGGTGGATGGATGGCGGTGGTAGCCAAATCGGAGAGTGCAGTGACCGGTCCGATCATCAGCAGCGCCTACCGCGGCGGAGCAATGGCATCCATTGGGCTGGTGATCATGGCAACAGTCATCTACTTCCCATCACGGCGCCAGGCGCAGCGCATTGATCTTGCAGCCAAGGCCGCAGAACAAGTGGCCGCCGGTGACTTGACTCGACTGTCCACCAATACCACCCGCGCAGATGAAACCGGCGATCTCTTTCGCGCACTCGACAGCATGACCGATGATCTCAACTCACTGGTCGGTCAGGTGCGTGAAGCGAGCGTGGAACTGAGCAGCACGGCGACTGAACTCTCTGGTACGGCACGACAGCAGGACGAAGTAGTTACCTCCTTCGGCGCAACCAGCGCGGAGATTGCTGCAGCGGTTCGACAAATCAACGCCACCGGGCAGGAACTTGCTCGTGAAATGGACCACGTGAACGATGTCGCTACCTCAACCTCCAAATTGGCACAAGACGGTCGCGTGCAATTGGAGACCATGGAAGGCGCCATGCAGTCGCTGGACCATGCCACTGTTGGCGTTGCCGATCGACTGGCCGCCATCAATGAGAAGGCGGTGAACATCGGAGGGGTCGTCACCACGATCACCAAGGTTGCTGAGCAGACCAACCTGCTTTCCGTGAACGCCGCGATCGAGGCCGAGAAGGCCGGCGAGTACGGGCGCGGATTCTTGGTGGTTGCCCGAGAAATCCGACGCCTTGCCGATCAGACCGGACAAGCGACCCTTGATATTGAGCGCATGGTCAAAGAGATGCAAGGCGCCGTCTCCAGCGGAGTGATGGAAATGGACCGCTTCAGTGAGCAAGTACGGCGCAATGTGACTGACGTGCGAACCATCGGGCGCAGCATGTCTGACATCATCGGTAGTGTTGATGAATCAAGCCGTAGCTTTGGAACGGTGCGCGAAGGTATGCGTAGTCAGTCATCGGGAGCGACGCAAATCTCTGAAGCAATGACCACCCTGACGAGCAACGCCAAGGCATCCGGCGACGCGGTCAAGGAATTCGGCCGCGCGTCCGACATCCTGCAGCGTTCCATTGGCATGCTGAAGACCGCCATCGCCGCCTTCCAACTCCGCGCCTGAATCGAGAACCCATGCGCACCTTTGTCTTTGTAGTCGCCAATTACCGTTACGCCGTTGATGCGGCATGGGTGCAGGCCGTGCACCCACTGGTTCGCGCGCGCCCGGTTCCGGGTGCGCCGCCGTGGATCACTGGCGTCATTGACGTGCACGGTGAGTTTGTACCGCTGGTCGATGCGGCCACCCTCCTGGCGGGCGTCGAAGGTGTTGAACGAACGTTGGGCGCGCGCATCTTGCTCATTGATACGGGTTTCGGCGAAGGAACCCGTGCACGCTTTGCGATGGCCGTCGATCGCATTGAGGATGCCGCTGACTTGGAAGAATCCGGTGCGTGGGGCGCAGGAACACAGTCGGTGGCGTGGTTGGGAGCAGTGTTGCAGCACCAGGGTCAAGCCGCACAACGGCTTGATGCACGGGCGCTCGCTGAGGCATATCCGCAACTATCCGCCCCGTCTTCTGCACTCGTTACCAAGGACGGCGCATGAGCGCATTGGAGCGAATCGGCGACCTCCTGCGGGCCGCCCACCTTGACTCGGCGCTCACCTCGCCCGAGGCTATTCGCTCCATCGTGTCTGAGCGTCGCCGTGCCACTGGTATCGCCAGTGATGATGCATACGCCGATTTGGCGGCGCGCTCGAGCGCTGAATTCGGCAAACTGCGCGAACAGATTGCTGTGCCAGAGACGTGGCTCTTTCGGTATCCGTCTTCGTTCGAAACGCTGCGCGCGCAATTCATGCGCCAGGCACGCCGTCCAGTCCGCGTTCTGTCAGTAGCGTGCGCCACTGGTGCTGAGCCATTCTCGATTGCTGCTACGGCGCTTGCTGCCGGAGTTCATCCGGATGACATTCAAGTCTTGGCCATCGACCCAAACCCGGATGCGCTGGCACGCGCGCGGGCAGGCGATCTTGGTCGTATGGCAGCGCGCGGTGAGATTCCCGACTGGGCACAGCGGTTTGTGACCGTGCTTCCCAACAATGTTCGCGTCGATTCGGAAGCGCGTGCCTGTGTTGACTTGCGCGAGGGATCTGCACCCGCGGCCCTGTTCGAACTGGAACGCGGTTCCTTTGACGCCGTGTTCTGCCGAAATCTTGCCATCTATTTGAGCGATACGGGGCGCCGAGCCATCGGCGAACAGCTTGATGCTTTGCTGCACCCTGATGGCATTCTGTATCTCGGGCACGCGGAACGACCGGCGCTCTTTGGACTTGAGAGTGGATTTGAATCAGTGCAAGGCGGACAACCAGGCGCATTTGCATTTGCGCGTCGAAGCGTTGCAACACCTGCCGTGAACTCGCATCAGCCAGTCCAGACGGATCGATGGGAAGACCGCGGTCGCGCACCGCTGACGCAAACGAGTCCAGCACGACCGGCGACCATCGCAGCGCCCAAGCCACCTTCCAGCAACGCAGCAGCTCGCACTCTGGTGACCGTTACTTCCAACGAGCCCACTGAGTCCAAGATGCTGCAAAGTGCGCGCGCTGCCGCCGATGCCGGCGATTTAAGTAAGGCCGCTGATATCACAGAGCGCATTCACTCCACTGGTGATCGGTCGCTCGCGCTGATGGAGTTAATGGGGTCCGTTCATTTGGGCCTCGGCGACGTCATTCGTGCCGAAAGCGCCTGGAGGCAGGTGGTTTACTTGGATCCACAAAATGTTGAAGCGTTGCTACATCTGGCAATCTTGGCCGATCGCCGCGGCGACGCCGCACTGGCACAGCGCTACCGACTCCGCGCCGCAAAGGGAACATCATGAGTGAAGATCGAACGCTTTCATTAATCAAGCCTGCCAACACGGCCGTCGCGGGATTGGAGCAGTTGCTCACTCGTCCCCTGACTGAATCAGACCTGGACCGCGCCACTGCTGCGCTGGCCGCACCGCTGGATGAGCGGTCTCGGTCGCGCATCAGTTTGCTCGCCA
>JBILYM010000233.1:0-3939 GCA_044377725.1 Phycisphaerales bacterium | reverse complement strand
ATGAACATCTCGATCAGTGTGTGCGTGAAACTGGTGTCTTCGCGCTCAACACCCTTGACATGTCCCGCGTCATCAAACAGCAGGTCAACATCCGGGAGATTCAGCGCAATCATGCCGTCGGAGCGGCGGCGCTCGCGCAGCAAATTTGCCAAGCGATTAGCGAGGTGCAGCGCATCAATGACTTCCGTATCGCATTCGGTTTCAGTCTTCGCGTGCGCACGCGCCTTGACAAGGTCGCCGTCAATCACGGCCTGCGCTTCGATGTAAGTGAGTCGCTTGCGGCTACAGATCACCGTGCTTGAGAGCCGATGCGAAACTGGCTTGCCGTGCGAATCGAAAGTAATGAACACACTCTTGCAGAATCGGTTCACGCCTTCTTGCAAACTGCAGATGCCGTTCGAAAGACTTTCGGGAAGCATGGGGATGACCAGGCGCGGCAGATACACACTGTTGCCGCGTTCGCGCGCGCCCTCGTCGAGCGTGCTGCCGGGTTTCACCCAGTGCGCTACGTCGGCGATGTGCACGCCAAGTTCCCAATCACCGCGCACGGCATCGTGCTGAAGACTGATGGCGTCATCAAAGTCGCGCGCATCCGGCGGGTCGATGGTGAATACCAACTTCTTGGTGAGATCTTCGCGGTCTTCCCACGGACCAGTGGATTCAAGGTCAAATCGGCGCGTTGCTTCGCGGGCCTCGTCAACGGCTTCTTCCAGGAACTCGGTCTTCAGTTGGAATACATCGATCACCGCGCGCGTTTCCACGTCCGGTCGTCCAGCTTCACCAAGCACTTCGGTGATCACGCCTTCTGCGTAATCAAGGTCAGTGGGGTAGCGGATGATTTCAAAGACCACCTTGTCGCCAGCCTTCGCACCCTTGGCACCCGCGTCACGAACCACCACCGGATCGCGCAGTGATCGTCCATCGGGAACAACCAGCCATTCGCGCCCAGACTTCGTCAGCGTTCCTGCGAAGCGCTGCTGGCCGCGTTCGAGCACTTCAATGATGCGTCCGGTTGGTCCTTCTTGCGCACCAGTTCCGCCGCGCGTCATCGGATGGCCACCGCCCTTGCGCAACACCTTGGCGCGCACGCGATCGCCGTTTAGCGCATCCTTGGTTTGACCAACAGGAATGAAGAGATCGCCTTCACGCGTCGGATGATCCGGCACCACAAATCCGAAGCCGCGCGGATTGAGCTTGAGCTTTCCTTCGACCTCTTCCTTGTAGCGCGGCAGCCGTAGCTTTCCATCAGGCCCCACTTCCAAGCGGCCTTCGGCAGTCAGCCGTTCAACAGCGCCTGCAAACGCCTCGGCGTCGTCAGTGCTGACACGCATCTGCTTCCTCGCCTCGTCGATGTCGACGGGGCGATAGTTGTCATAGGCCAGATGGTCTTCAATGCGCTGGATGAATCGGAGTGGCACGCAGCAAGGTTACTTGCACGGTCTAGCGCAGACCGCGCCGTGTTGAACTGCCACCGAACTTTGGACCCGATTTACCGTGATTCTTACCGGGAGGCCCAAAATTATTGCGTTGGCGTTGGATGGCGTCGCGAACATTTCCCGCGCCGCGACCTTCACGGGCCGGGTGCGTTGCATTGACCTTGCCGCCGTCGGCGGGTGCTGCGGTTTCTGGCGCCTTCGGAGCCTCGGCGGCGGGCTTGGCAGCGTCGGTGCTGCCGGCGGATGCGCCAGCCTTCGCGGGCTCTCCCTTGGCCGCGTCGGTGCCCGTGCTGCCGGGCTTCGCTGTATCTGTCTTGGAAACCTTGGTCTCCGCTCCAGTACCCGTGGCCGTGGTCTCCACCGTAGCAGCAGCGCTCTTTGCAGCGGTTTCACCCGCTGGCTCAGCGGCACGCGCGCCGGTAAAGATTGCCGCTCCCATCCCGATCTTGCGGACGGCGGTCATCTTGGCACACTTGGGGCATTTACGCTCGGCTTCAGCCTTGATTGACTGGAACAGTTCCCAAGCATGGCCGCATTTCGAGCATTCGTATTCGTAGGTTGGCATGGTGTTCCTTCGGTTCAATCAGGGCGCGACCGCCACCTTTGCGGCGCGTAGCACGGTTTCACCTAAACGATAGCCGGGCTGCAGCGTCATGCTGACGTGCCCGCTTTCGATACCCGCCGCTGCATGTTGCATGATCGCTTCCGCGTGGTGGGGGTCAAATGCATCGCCGGTCTTGGGCTGAATCAACTCCACGCCCGACCGCTCCAGGGCCTTGATCAATTCAGATCGAACCATGTGCATGCCATCGATCGCCGCGCTCACGGTCATCCGCGCTGGATCCTGAGCAAGTGCAAGGTCAAAGTGATCAAGCACCGGAATAACCTGACGGACCACCATGCCCATGGCATTCTGTCGCATGCGCGGCTCCTGCTCAGAGGTACGGCGCTGCAAATTCTGGAAGTCAGCAACCGCGCGCAAGGTGTCGCCCTTGGCTTGCGCCAGTTCGGCGTTCAGTACGCGAATGGCGGTTTGCAATTCTTCACGCTCCGGCGCGCAGTCATCTACAAATGGCTGCGCCTCCGATTCGGCGTGGTGATGCTGACGCGATTCATCCGCGTTGCCATCGGGCTGGTGATGATGCCCATGCGGGCGTTGGTGTGGTTGGTCGGTCATGGTGTGTTCCTTGCGTAATCGCGTTGGGTTATGTCCCGAACGAGTCTTTCACTTTGCCCCAAAATCCCAGGCTCTTTGCGGACGAATCTTCCTTCTTAGTCGCTTTGCCGAATCCGCCCTTACCGAGGGCTTTGCCAGACGAATCCTTGCCATCAGGATTCTTACGCGCAGAATCCTTCGGCGGCGGAGCAGGGCGCTCAGCATCACGCAGTGCCGTGATCAGTTCTCGTTGCTTATTACTCAATCGTCGCGGCACAACCACATGCACCACGACGACGAGGTCGCCGCGTTGCCCGGTACGCAGATCCGGAACACCTTTGCCATCAAGGCGGAACAATTCGCCATGTTGTGTGCCGGCATCCAGATCAGTCTCTGAAACACCATCAAGCGTCTCGATACTCACACTGCCACCGAGCGCAGCATCAGCAAAGGACACTTCGAGCGCGGTGATCAGGTCCGCGCCTTGACGCTCAAATCGCTCATCTTCCGCAACACGGACAACAATGTGCAGATCGCCACGCACGCCAGTGCCATCGGTGCTCATCTGTTGCGACGGCGGTTCGCCTTCACCGGCAACGCGCACCACTTGGCTATCAGAAATACCGCGCGGAATCTTGACGCTCAACTTGCGCTGCACGCTCATGCGTCCTTGGCCGGAGCATTCGCCGCACTTGTCTTTAATGATGTGGCGCCGTCCCTGACACGTGGGGCAGGTGGTGACCATGCGGAACAGTCCGCCAAGACCATTTTGTGCAACTTGTCCTTGCCCGCCACAGGTGGAGCATTCGATCGGCTTGCTGCCCGGCTTTGCGCCGCTGCCCTTGCACAGTGTGCAGACTTCAAGGCGCTTGAACGGGATCTCCCGTTCGCAACCTTCAAGCACTTCCTCAAGCGTGATTTCCACCACGGTTTCCAGGTCGTATCCGCGCGCCGGTCCGCGTTGACGGCGTCCGCCACCGCCGCCCGATTGACCGCCGAAGATGTCGTTGAACATCGAGAAGATGTCTTCAACATGCATGGAATTGAAATCGTGTCCGGCGCGCCCGCGCAGGCCGGCGTGTCCGTGGCGGTCATACACCGCGCGGCGTTCCGGGTCGCTGAGCACTTCATATGCCTCAGCGCACTGCTTGAACTTGCCCTCGGCGTCTGGATTGTCGGGGTTCTGATCCGGGTGCCACTTGATGGCGAGTCGGCGGTACGCGCGGCGAACTTCTTCACCGGCTGCGTCGCGCGTGATGCCGAGGATCTCGTAGTAGTCGGCCGAGGTGCTCATGCGCGGGTCATCCCTCTATCAATTCTCTGTCATCTCTTGATCATGTTCTGAAA
>JBILYM010000232.1:0-3941 GCA_044377725.1 Phycisphaerales bacterium | reverse complement strand
GGTGGCGGTGGGGGGCTTGATGGGTAGGCTTCCGTCATGGTGACGCTCATTGTCGCAGGTTGGTGGATGCTGCAGGCTGCCGTGCCTGTTTCTTCAAACGTGAGTTCAGCGGCAGTGCCCTCAGCGGCAGTGCCTCCATCGGCTTCATCGGCATCATCGGCTTCATCGACATCATCGACATCATCGGCCCCGGGCGCGATTCCGCCCGGTTCATCCGCCGCTCGGATTCTTGGCGTGGCGGAAGCACCGGCCGTGACGGCGGATGTTGGCGTGTGGGTGCCCAGGCTCACGGGCACGGCGCAAGTTGGCAGCGGCGGCACGTCGTTCGATTTGAATGATGATTTGGCGGTGGAAGGCAGCAGCGCTGGGGTGGCTGGTGAGTTTGCCGTGACCATTGGGCGCTGGCGGGTTGGAGGCATGGGATTCTCAGCGTCCACTTCAGGCAATGAGAACGCCGTCAAGGGCGGGACCTTTGGCGATACGAATATTTCAGTTGGCGATCAGATCAAGGGCAGCTACAGCGCATGGATGGCAGGGGCCGAAGTGGGGTACGTGGTGTACCGCCCCAGTGCGGATGAGCCGTGGGCGTGGAGCGATGAGGGTGACAACCGCGACGCGGCATCCAAGGCGTTTGGTGCCAACGGCCGGCCGCTCTTTGACCCGCAATTCCTGCTGCTTGGTGGAGCGCTGCTGTTTCACTACGACCAGACGGTGGAGAATGTCACCGTGCCCAGTTCGTCAAGTTTTGATCGCACTGTTGGATGTCTGTACGGCGGTGCAGGTCTTGATGTGCGCATTGGATTCGATGGTCGAGTGCCGCTCGTGCAGGACTTGCGGATCTATGCAAACGCGGGCGTCGGTCCTTCGATTCCAGACGCAGACATCATTTGGCTACTGCGTGCGGGTATTGCATTCATGATCAATGAGAATATTGGCGTGGAGTTTGGGTACCGACTGTTTGACTTTGACATGCAAGACGGTCCATCCACGGTGGATGCTGGCTTGCGCGGGTTGTTTGGTGGCGTTTCGGTTCGCTTCTGAGGAGGAAGCATGGCGCGAAGCAATCTATTTTTACGCGCAAAGATCCGGCACATTGTCCTGACGCGGACGGCGGACCGTCTGACATTGGGGATATTGGGTCGGCGTCATCGTGCACAACCGATTGAGGTGCGCACTGTGGAACTGTGCATCCCGCAGTGGCCGCAGGCATATGACGGTGTTCGTATTGCGCACTTGACGGACTTTCATCTTGGCGAATTGATGCACGTTGGGCAAGCGCTGGATGCCGTGGAACGCTTGGCGTGCCTGAAGCCTGACATGGTGGCATGCACGGGTGATGTTGTGGATTTAGATTTGCATGGAATGGGAGCAGAGGAGTTGTTGTCAGCCATGGGATCAATGGAGGCACCGCTGGGTCGGTTCTTGGTGCTTGGCAATCACGATCATCTTGATGATGGGCACATGCTTGCGGCCATGGCTTCCATGCGCGGCCTGCAGGTGTTGCATGGCGCGGTGGTGCCGGTGGGTGATGCGAGTGATCCGCTGTTGGTGGGCGGTGTTGATTGGGCCAGTACGGTGCGAGCGCTGGACCAGCGCGTGGCGGAGTTGTCGCAGACGCCGCATCTCTTGTTGGCGCACAATCCGAAGGCGTTTCATGCCGCTGCGCGTCTTGGCATTTCACTGACACTCAGTGGACACACGCACGGCGGACAGGTGGCGTGGAAGGGCAAGCCGCGCGCGAACGTTTCGTTTGCGCGTCGATTGAGTGCGGGTCTTTACCAGCGCAATGGATGTGCGCTCTATGTGAGCGTGGGCGCGGGTGCGTGGTTTCCACTGCGGGTGCATTGCGCGCCCGAGGTGGTGGTGATCACGGTGCGGCGTGGATCGCGGCAGTGAATTCCGGGGATGCGGCGCAGGTGCGCCAACGGTGCTGCTTCCGGAAATAGGGGTGTTAGAGCGCTCGCATTGATGATTCGGGCGGTCTCTGTCGTGGGCGGTGTCCGGAGGGGCGAGTCCTTGCGTTGAGAACGTTGTCCCGATTCCGGAATTTGTGGCAAACTGATGTCACAAGGAGTCACTTCTATGACTGACACTGCCGCTTCGATTACTGCCGCTTGCTCTTCATCCGCCTCTTGCTGCTGCCCGTGCGAAGGTCGTATCAAGAAGCTGGAAAAGACCGTTTCCCGAATTCGCCTCTGGCTGTTTATCTCGCTGGGTTTGCTGATCTTCTTGATCGGAGTGTCGATCGGCCAGGGTAATGGTCGCGACCGTGATGGTGGCGATGATCGAGACAACCGCGAAGGTCGTCGTGAAGAGATCCGCCGTGTTGAGATCATGGGCGGCCCGATGATGGGTGGAAATATGCAGGGCGGAAACATGCAGGGTGGCCCTGGCTCCGGCCCGCAACATGGCCCAATGATGGGTGGCCCCGGCCCAGGCAATGATGGCATGCGCGGCGGTCCGGATCGTCGCCCCAACATGGGTGGCGAAGGACGCGGCAAGGATGCTCCGAAGCAGAAGAAGAGCGGCAAAGACAAGGACTGACGTTCGCGCGTGGGGCGAACGCCTCACGGCACATTACCCGTAGTGCTTGCCGAAGCGATTCGCGATGAAGTCGCTGAACGCTACGTCTTCGTTGCGCACAAATCCGTGTGACGGAAGTTTGCCTTCGCGCAGCAGATCAAGCACGGCGGTGATGCCGCATGCGGTGGTGATCTGAATGGCAGTCCAATGATGGCCGCCGATTTCTTTGTGTCGAACGATCTTGGCGTAGGTGCGTTCGGTGTGCCGACCGCCAATGTCGCCAGTGGCACTCACGAAGATCGCCACGATGTCCTGTGCGGTGGTGGGTAGGGCGCGTTCGAATACGGCCTTCAGTTCCTCGCGATGCTCGCGGAATCCCAGATCCCACAAAAGAAGCTTGAGAATGGCGTTATGGCCGGGGTAACGCATGGTCTTGTAGGACAGGTGCTTCACCTTGCCCTCCAGCGTGGACGCAAAGGTTCCCAGTCCGCCGGAAGTGTTGAAGGCTTCAAACTCAATGCCGTCAATCATCATGTGTTCGAGCCCTTCGAGCGCAGGAACCACGGTGACGTGGCCGTCAACAACAGCCTCACATGGTTGGATGTACTCATTGATGAGGCCATCGGTGGACCAGGTGAGGTTGTACTTCAGTGCGTTGGACGGGAACTCTGGAAGTGCGCCGACGCGCATCTTCACTTCGTGCATGGCGCCCATGCCTTGAATGACATGATTGGCGGCAATAGTGATGAAGCCGGGCGCAAGGCCACATTGGGGAATGAAAGCGGTCTTGGCTCCCTTGGCGAGCTCCATGACTTTCTTAGTGACGGCAACGTCCTCGGTCAGGTCAAGGTAGTGAACGCCAGCAGCCTTGGCGTGCTCGGCGATCGTTGGGTTGCAGAAGAACGGCGCACAACTCACCACGGCCCACTGTCCGGCGAGCGCCTTATCAACGGCGGCGGTGTCATCGAAGCGGCCGTGCATGCCTTGAGCGCCCGGGGCCAGTGCCAGCGTTTCTGCGATG
Organism: Phycisphaerales bacterium; assembly: GCA_044377725.1. Taxonomy (GTDB): domain Bacteria; phylum Planctomycetota; class Phycisphaerae; order Phycisphaerales; family SM1A02; genus UBA966. The sequence goes on along the minus strand of JBILYM010000232.1, from coordinate 397 downwards.
GAATTCTCATGGGAGTCCATCACTCGGACTTGGTAGTCGCCCGAGCCCTGCAGGAGACTTGCAACCATGCGACCAATTTTTCCAGCGCCGAGTACGAGAACATTCTTCATGGGGGGACCGTGTATCTATCGAGTGACAAGTGAGAGTGTGAACGAACAGTGAAGGGTCATGATCACGCCAGCGATTATGCCGGCGAAGCAGCGATGGTTTCGCCCACTTCGTGCATCAATTCACCCATGGTTTCCGGGCCAAAGGCAAACTTCAGACCGGCTGCCTTGAACAAGGCAGGGAGCGGTTGACTGGAGCCGAGTGCCAAGCCCTTCTTGTAGTTGCCGAGTGCATCGCTTGGGTTTCGCTTTGCCTGCATCCACATCTGCAGCGCGCCGAGTTGCGCGAT
>JBILYM010000037.1:0-11658 GCA_044377725.1 Phycisphaerales bacterium | reverse complement strand
GTGGAGCGATCGCGTCAGTCATGCGCGCATCGTAGATGCGACCGAGGCCGCTGTGCGCAGTAAAGACAGCGCCACTAACTGCGCGCGGTCAACCATGCCTTCCAGATCCACCCATTCATCCTCGCGGTGCAGATTGCCGCCACGCACGCCCAGCGTGTCCAGCGTTGGCAGCCCGGCTGCCTGCAAGTTGTTGCCGTCACACACTCCGCCGGTACGACCAAACGGCAGCGCACGTCCAAGGTCCTCACTTGCTCCACGAACGACGTGTGCCAATCGCTCCACTTCTGGTGTCAACGGCTTGGCGGGACGCCCCGCAATCCGTCGCACCCGAATACGCGGAACCTCACCGTCGGCCCCGCACGCCAGCGCGTCCAACCCACTGGCGATGTGCGCCTCCTCAACACCCGATGTGAAGCGCATGTTCCCCCAAGCCGAAGCATGATCCGGCACAATGTTTGTCACCGCCCCACCCTGCAGCGGTCCGATGTTCACAATGCGCCCCGCGGCCGGATCAGCCAGTGCCTCGGCCCGACCAACACGCTCACACAGGGCACGTACGGCGCTGCAGCCCTTGGCGTAATCGCGGCCAACATGCGCAGCGCGTCCAAATGCATCAATGCGGAACTGCGCAGCACCCATGCGTTCCACGATCAACGAATCGCCCTCACCGGCTGGCTCAAACACAAACCCGGCCGCGTGTCCCGGAGCCAACGATCGCAGTGCTGCTGCCGATCCGTAACTTCCGGTTTCTTCATCGGGAACAAGTACGAACGTCCATGCCAGCGGGTGTCCAGCGTCACGAATCGCTTCAAGCGCTGCAAGCGCAATCACCAGCCCGCCCTTCATGTCCGCCGCACCAGGACCGGTGGCTCGCCCACCACCAATGGAGCGCAATTCACGGAACGACCCATGCGGGTCATGCACGGTGTCAAAGTGACCGCTCAGTAAGAGGCGCGGTCCAGCACCCGCGTGTTCTGCTGCAAGAATGTCAACCCCGTCGGCTGCATGGGTACTTTCCCACGGCGGATCGATCCAATCCGGACGACGCTCGCAGGTGATGTCGCGCGTCACTGCACCCAACTGGCGCAATCGATGCGCGAGCGCGGCGCGTTGAGCATGCAAGCCGGTGGCGTGCCCGCGCCCAGTCGGAATCGCCACCCACGCCGTTAACTCATCCACCATGCGTTGCTGCCACGCTGCAATGCGGCTGCACACATCACGCTCCAGGTCATTCATACTCATCGTTCGCGCTCCTGTGGTTGCGCCGCAAGATCAAGCGTTCCTTCGAACACTTCAACCGCCGGTCCGGTCATCTGCACGCTTGACTCACTGCCGTCCCACTCAAGTAACAGGTCTCCGCCGGGCAAATGCGCCCGCACTGGCGAACATGTTCTGCCGGTCATGACGCCTGCAACACACACCGCGCTTGCACCGGTACCGCACGCTTGCGTGGCGCCGCTGCCGCGCTCCCACGTTCGCATACGCACTTCGGCTGTACCGGTGGCGTTCAACACCTGCACAAAGTGCACATTGATCCGCTCCGGAAACCATGCGTGCCGTTCCATGAACGGACCCACTTGTTCAAGGGGCACGCGCGCAACATCTGCGCACCACAGCACCGCGTGCGGATTTCCCATGGATACCAAGGTCATGCGCGGATCAAGCCCACACGCTTCTTGCCATCCGGCCGGAGCACCCGCAAGCGTCCAGAATTCATCCGGAAGCGCAAAGTCCACCACTGCCGCCGACAGTGAAACGCCAGGAATAGAAGCCGGAATGCGCGCGGCTGCCAAGATGGGTGCGCCCATTGAAACCATCGCTTCGTGCACGGTGCCATCATGCCCGCCGCGCATCCAATGCACATCAAGCACCCCGCGCCGTGTCTCCACGCGCAACGGTTGTCGATCACAAAGACCACGGTCGACTGCAAATTTCGCCACGCAACGAATGCCGTTGCCACACATCATCCCTTCGCTTCCGTCCGCGTTGTACATACGCATGCGCACATCAGCGGCAACGCCGGGAGTGACCGGATCAACCATGATGAGCCCATCGCTACCGATACCAACATGCCGGTCGCTCACCCAACGAGCAAGCGCGGGCGGATCGCCGACGGGATGTTGCGCGCCATCGACGTAGACGTAATCGTTACCAAGTCCGTGCATCTTGGCAAAGCTGATGGCCTGGCCACTGGGAAGTTCACGCCTTGATTTCATGAGTGACCGCCCATCATGGCCATCATGGCCGATGCACCGTGCCCAAATCAATCACCAGCGGACCATGTCGGTAGTAGTCCACGTTCATGGTGTCCCGACGAATGAATGTGAATACCAAGCAATTTGCGCGTGTGGAATTGGCATAACCAAAGTCCCCCATGTGCGGACCGGCATACGTTCCATTCTCAAACTCCTGCGCATGCATATGGAAATGAAACAGCGATGTGTATCCCTGGTCGAAGAGTTCCTGTGGTGCCTCAAAGCGGATGTCACTACCAGTGACGCGCGGGCGTACCTCAACCACTTCCCATTGCCCCGCATCATTGATCCGCACCACCCCACCGTACTCAGTGCGACGGTCTTGGTGATCGCGGTCGCCAATATCAAAGATGCGCGCGGACACCTTTGGATCGTCCAGCATGCTGAGTGCCAGGTTTGCCGCAACCAAGTCAGTCCAATTCACTTCCGCGCGCTGTGTTCCAAGCCGTTCACTGCGTTTGCTACCGGTATCCCAACCGGTAAAGTCAGCGCTGTGCTTGCCGGAGTCACGCAGCGTCAGGCGCACCATCAAGTCATCAAACAATTGATCTTTGGTCTTCTTAAGAAGCTCAGGCGCGTAGCGTTGTGCCGCCATCGCCACCGGAATGCCACGCAATTCAAAGTTCACTTTTTGCTCAGCGGGCACTTCACGCAGCGCTTCGCCGGCCATCTTCCAATACGCCGGGGAGGCGGACTGCCGCAACTTTCCAAGCCAAATCAGCTCTTCGCGCGTTTCCGGAAGGATTCCCAAGTCATCAACAAGCTGCTTGATATCCCGCAACATGACATCGTCGGGACGCACCGCACTTGAACTCACCAACTCCTTGAGCCGGTCACGCTCGCCGATCCGCATCAGTAGTTCCCATGTACGCGCGCGCAGCGCTGACTGACGCACCGGGCTGGCTTCCATCATCACGGCAAACAGTGCGTCGCCCACCTTGTCAGTTCCGTACAGCGCTGCCATCGCTTCATATTCCGGACGCTTGCGATCATCGTTACCCCACGCCGGCACCCCGCCCGCCCAAGAGTTCACCAACACCGTGGTGTAGTCCTTCATGCCGCGTGCAGCGATCTGCTCCATGATCCATCGTCGATACTCAAACGACTCCATGCGAACGATGTTTGTCTCGAGCACCTCGCGCAGGCCCTTGCGATCTTCCTTCACCATCAAGTCAAAGGCGGCCTCACGATTGGTCAGGTTGAAGCCCTGCGCAAAGGTAGTGCGCCGGAGCGCGCGCTTCGCCTCATCAGAAAGCGGCACCTGCTCCCTGAGCATCTCGATAGCGCCCAGCTGCTCCTCGGGGCTCGGCGAACTTGTCAGAGCCACGATCGGGTCAACCGGCCGTCGGCTGTTGCAGCCGCCTGCGAGTAAAGCAGCCGCAGCCGAAACAGCGGCAACACATGTGGCAATCAGCGCGAGGCGCAATCCGTGCGTTCCATGCATGCCGGGCAGTGTAGGAGCAGTTCCTGCCGCTACGATTCGCGAGTGCCCCGCGCAACGCCCATTGACCCAAGAACCCTGCTTGACGTGCGCTTGCGCGTGGCGGCTGTCATTGAGGAACTCCGCCCCGGTATCCAAGCGGACGACGGCGATGTGGAATTGGTGGACGTCACCCCGGACGGCCAAGTTCAAGTGCGTTTTAAGGGCGCATGCGTGCGATGCCCGTCCAGCGGCATGACGCTGCACGGCGGAATTGAAAAAAATCTTCGATCAATTGTCCCGGAAGTCGAGTCGGTGATCGCGGTCACCTGACTTGCGCCGATACGTGCTGCGGTTTAGCCAGACTCGCCAGGGCGGATCTGCCCAGCAATGCCCGGACCGGATTCTTCGTCGCGCAGGATTTGGTCGGCCACTTCGCGGCGGTGCACCGCAATCTCGCGAGGGAACTCAAACGCAATTCGAACGCGATCACCCTTGATCACGGAAATACGAACAATACCCAGGGGGGCTGCTGGGTCTCCGATCACTACTTCTTCTCCCTCTCGACGGGTGATCACAAGCATGGTGGATGCCTCCTGCATGCGCCTCGCCGACCAAGGCGAGCAACTTGCCTGCCACACGGTCTCGCGACCGTTCCTTGTGGCGTTGATGGCAACCAGCGGCATCGTGCCGCGCGCAATACAAGCGTAGTTCAGTCAATCGGATCCACCTAGCACCGTTAGTGAAATTTGGATGGATATAGAAAGTGGTCGCTGGGGATCTGCCGTGCCCCATTTCACCCATGCTGAATAACATCTGCCCCTGCTGCTCTAGAAGCCACTATCGCCGTCGAATGCTTCAAAAAAATGCCCCCGCGCCGGCACGGGCCGACGCGGGGGCAACGACGGAAACTCGGGCCACCTGGGCCCTCACCCCACCAGCGAGCGTGCTCCGAACAGCCAACCATGGCTGCGCGAAGCTTCCAAACTGCCGAACCGTCCTTGGTTCGGCCAACTATCCAGACGCGTCGTAAAGACCTTTGGTCCGTTGCATTGCCATCCTTGGCATTGCGGAGCAAAGCGCCGAAGCGCGCGTCTCTGGCACGCAGGTGGCCGATCCTTGGCTACCCGCATCCATTGCGTTCGTGCGCGTTCCTCCCACGCACCAACACGTTTGTTCACTTGTCGGCTGGTTCCGCCAGCCGCGGGGTCACACTGTCGGGCGCTGCGATGCGGCGAATGTCTGCCGCGCGCGCCTCCAAATATCCGCCGCTTCCGGTTGCAGGCGCTCTTGTTCGCGCTTCCAAGCTTCGGGCTCAGTGAGTTCCAAGTGATCTCGAACGCCGAGAATCATGATGGAGCCAGCAAGCCCAAACTTCTGCAACAACCGATCGGGTATCCGAATCCGCCCCGCGCTGTCGAGCGGCACACGAGCCGCTTGCGAGAACACGAGCCGTTCAAAGTCCTGCATGGACGGGTCGCCGATCAGCGAACCTCCAAGCGAGTGCGAGAGCTGGGCGAACGTCTTTTCTGGCCAAAGCCAGAGCTGACCATTCGCGCCAGGCGCCACGATGAAGGCCTCTCCATGCTGCTTGGTGTCGAGCACCTCTCGCAACTCTGACGGGATCGCCAGTCGTTGCTTTTGGTCCAGCGTGTGCTCATATTCGCCAAGAAACAGCATGAGAAAGGCGACCTCAGGCGCCGTGGGACACTTTAACCCACAACGCCCCACTTCGCAACACCTTTACCCATAAATTTCTTCAATCAATTTGAAGAGTCCGCGAACAATCTGTCTGTGATGGGCGTAACGCCATATGAAACAAGTGTTTGTGGACATTTGTTAGATCTGCGTCAGAATCTCCAACGCGAGCATTACCCAACAGGCTGTCACCCCGACAGTCATCGGTTAACGCACGCCAAGAAAGGCTCGTGAGGAAGTGAACCCGCGAAACCGCAACGCACTCGACTGGGCGCCCGCTAACCGATCGGATGTCGCCCCTGTACTGGATCGCATCCCCAACGGGTCATTCATCCTGACCTCCGGCCACGCCGATGTTCGCGCGGGCGTTTCCGTCAAGTGGGCGCAGCAATGCTCATCCACTCCGCCGATGGTGATGGTGGCAGTGCCGAAGGGGCATGTGCTGAGTCCACTGATTCGAGACAGCCGAAGCTTTGCAATCTGTCAACTTGATCCAACGGATCGATCCACATCACGTGCGTTCGATCTACACACTCCCGGAATTGATCCGTTCATTGGATCAACTGTTGATCGCACACCGAGTGGCTGTCCAGTACCAGCGCGCGCGCTCAGTTTCCTTGACTGTGAACTGGCGCGCCATGTTGATCTTGATGGCGACTATGAGTTGTATGTTGGCATCGTCCACCACGCGACAACGATTCTTGATCCGCGCGATCAGGCGCGATGCCTGTGCGATTCCGAAACGGTACAACGTGTGGCAGCCGCAGCAAAGAAGGCTCCGCCGCTGCGCCGCATTCACACTCCAACTGCAGCGCTCCGGGAAACCCCCAAGCGTGCCCGTACCCGCTGATAAATCCGTGCGTTGCGCTGAGTTCCTCCGGGCGCCCCACCGCCCCGCGCTCCTTTCTAGACTGTCATGATGACGTCTCTGCTTCGCACCGCCACCGGCAATTTCTTGAATCCATCGAACCGTTTCGGCGTTGACTACCGCGCCGAAGCTGCGTCGTTCCCACCACCGCCGGTGCCGATCATTGACATTCATTCGCACATTCACGGCACTGGCGCATCCACGCTGCTGCGCGAGGCAATGGATCTGTACGGGATCGAATCGATCCACTCCATGACGCGGCTTGAGGAGATCCCAGCAATCCGGGCTGTGCTTGGAGAGCGCGTGCAGTTCATCGCCGTCCCTGATTTCACCAACCCGGATCGGCTTGCCGCGCACGGCACCGATTTCCTGGCACGCATCCGCGAGTTCCATCGCGAAGGTGCAACCATCTGCAAATTCTGGGCGGCACCGCGCGGTATTGATTTTGGCATCGAGGCGGGAGATCCGCGCCTCTTGGCGCTTGACGCGCCGCACCGCCGCCGTGCCATGGATGAAGCCGCGTCGCACGGCATGGCCTTCATGGCGCATGTGGCGGACCCGGATACATGGTTCGCAACGAAGTATGCCGATCAATCACGGTACGGCACCAAGCGGGACCATTACGAGCCGCTGGAACGATTGCTCGACGAGTACCACGTTCCATGGATCATTGCGCACATGGGCGGCTCGCCGGAGAATCTTGATTTCTTGGACACCATGTTGGCTGCGCATCCGAATCTCAACATTGACTCCAGCGCCACCAAATGGATCGTGCGCGAGATCAGCCAGCATTCCGTCGAGCGCGTGCGCGCCTTCATGCAGCGCTGGCGTGGCCGCATTCTCTTTGGAAGCGACATCGTTACCAACGAAGAGCACCTGCAAACAGGTGAAAAAAGCACAGAAATGGCTGCAAAGGCCAGTGACAGAGAAAGTGCTTTCGATCTTTATGCCAGCCGCTACTGGGCATTGCGCGCGCTGTGGGAAACAGATTGGTCCTTGGAAAGTCCAATCAGCGATCCGGATTTGGCCATGGTGAACCCCGCTCGTCACGCACATGATGCCCCGCGTTTAGAGGGCAAGTGCCTTCCCACCGAAACGCTCTGCGCGTTCTATCGAGACGCCGCGCTCAGTATTGTGTGAATAGCAACGGCGGCGACGTTTGGTCGACGCGGATCAAAGATCCGCTCCTCTGACACCAATTCCGTCATGGAAGCTGCCGGCGTGTTACTTGCAACAACCACCGGAATACCTGCACGTGCTGCCAGTCGTACGCCCCACGAATCGCCATCGGGAATCATCGCAGTGATGCCACGCGCGAACGCGAGAGCGAACGCGGAGATTCCCGAATCCCGTCCGGTTGCACCCGGACCACCGCGACCGATGCGCAAGTCAATAGCAATCGCCACGTCTGCAGCGCTTGCCAGCAATTCCGGATCATCAACGCGCGCATCGAACGCCAGACGCCACGCGCCACCAGCGGCTGATGCCAGGCGCTCAGCCCGCGCTGCGCCCGGAGAACTTGGATGCACCACAAGCACCACTGGATGACCGAGCATCGAAGTGCGCCCGGCAATATCAAGGGCCATGCGGGCATCACATGATGCGGCAGGGCTGGCCAGGAGAAGGCACACGCGTTCGCTGGCGTCAACGCCCCATGCCGCGCGCAACTCATCACGCGGAAGTGAATCAATCGGATCAGGAAGTGCGTCATCAAGTGCCGCAGCGCGCGTTCCAAACGCGGGAGAAACACCAAGTAATCGCGCGGCCTCGTGGGCACGCTGACCAACAGTCAACAGCGATCCATCGCTTGGAAGGCGACCAAATGCGCCCCGCAACACGGACCCGGACAGCACCATCGCCCCCAGCGGCGGCAAACAGCTACTAGCGACATTCACACCGAACGATGCCGCGCGCCGAGCCTCCGCCGCGGTGCCGATGATGCCCGCCGGTCGACCCGCAAGCCGGGCGGCAATCGCACGCAGCCGAGGGGGCGCACACGCATTGACATCGATCAGCGCCGCCATGCGTGTACGCACGACCGCCGCGCTACCACTGCCAGAAATTGCTGTGCGCGGCGGAATCATCAACCTTCCATCTTGGAAACGCCCTTGCCGAAGTTCTTTGGCTCATGGTCGTAGAACAGCTTGGTGATGTCGTCAGCAAGTTTCTTCTCCAGACCGTCTTCGGCATTGCGCCGGGATGCAGAGGTTCGATAGGCGTCGTTGGCCAAAGTGTCCACTTGTGCCGTCAATGGATATCCCTTCGGATCTGCGCCCAGTGGCGGGAACAGTCGTTCCTTGGCCTTGACGTCTACTACTTTCACGCGTACTTGAGCGGTTGGCTTGGGCGTTGCACCGTCCGGCGAAAGGGTAAACGACTCCATTTCCACGTAGAGAACGATGTCTGCGTTCACGGCATTGCCAAGGTCTTCAATGGAAATGCGCTTGGTGCTTGTTTCCATACGGCGCACGTAGGAAATCAATTCGCGTCCGCTCACCACATCAGTGACCAGGCCCTGTTGCTTGATGACTGTTCCGATGTCATCTGCAAGCAGCGCGCGCAACTGCAAGCGGCTCACCACACTCTTGCGATCATCAACAAACACTACTAGCTTCTTATCTTTGGGCAACGTGTATTCGGCTGGCTTCTTGGGCGGACCCTGCGCGATCCACATCGCCGGAACCGCGTAGTTGCAACCCGCGATCACGAAGATCGCAGCCGCGAAGAATGCCAGTACCAGGGCTCGAAGTGCTCCGTGCATCAGGTCAACCCTTCAGGCGCTTGTTGGGGTACTTGTCTTCAATGTGGTCATAGAACAACTTGTTGATCGTCTGCGTGAACTTGGCAACCAACCCAAGTTGAATCTTCTCTTCCGAGGCGCTTTCGCGACTGAGATCCTTCACGTCAGGGAACTTGACAGCAATGCTGTACTCCTCGGCGAAGGCATCGGGGTCAAGCGAATCGCGCTCAATGATGCCAACATTCGCGCCCGCCATTCCTTCCCAAATCCAGCGGTTTCCAGGTGGATTGAGGCGGAATTCAAAGACGTCAATAAAGATCACCCGGTCAACGCCCAGTTCCTCGGCAATGGTCCCGAGTGGAAGCGTGGTCCAACTCGGCGTGCGGTAGCACCACGCCAACGACTCGCGCCAATCAAGCACCTGAACGCCACTGACGTGCTCCTTGACGCCGGCGGCAATATTGCCCGCAACGTTTGGAACAACGGTCGGATATTCATAGAGCACACTGCGTTCAGCATTGACAACCACTGCAACGGTCTTATTTTCAAGGCCGCGGTACTTGGCAAGCACCTCAACTTTTTTCTCAACCTCAATGGCCTCGCCGACCTTGGAGACCAGACCCATGGCGCCGCACGAGGCGAGCACAAAGGGCATGACCAGGAGTGCAAGGATGGCAACAATGCGAGTCTTCATGGTGTTCCGATCGAAGCGGGGAGAAAGCCGCGAACAACCGCGATCTTCCAGCCCCAAGAGAGGAGCGCAAATATTCCAAGGCCAAGCAGAAACCGCGGCGTCAGGCGATCGCCAAGAACATGTCCGAGCCGGCTACCGGTCATCGCCACATAGGTGCCGACCAATGCCGTGGCAGCTGTACCAAGAGCGAGAACGAATCCCATGGGCTGTACGCGCGCCGAGGCCAAAAGGCTGCCGTGTGCCGCGTGTGCAAACGCGGTGGTCATGCCGCAGGATGGGCAGGGCATGCCGTAGCCAACCATCCAGCCACAGGGGGCCATACCAAGCATTTGGTGCGTTCCGTGACCTTCCGCGGACGGAGTCAACCACGCTGCAACGCCGAGCACGCCAAAGGCGGCCACCGCGAGTGCTGCACAGACGATCCGCTCACCTCGGGTGGCTGCCACCGGGACGGGGGCGGTGGGAGCGGCCGCCGCTACGCCCGAACGTGCTCCCACTGACGCGGTCCGTTCGGCGGACGGGCGGTTAGGTGGGAACGAAGATGGGTCGACGGACATCGTCATTGCAATGGTCGCGCAGCGTACCTTCCGACGGATGACCTTCGCTGACTCCACCGGCCACACCCACCACACGCCGAGCGCCGCTGCGGCTGCCGCCACCGCTGCTGCGCACACGCCCGCGCACGCCCCGTGGTGGCTCGATGCGCACCTTGATCTGGCATACCTGCACCTTGGCGGCCCGACCGTCACCGAGGAACTCCCCGATCCGGTGACGCGCGGTGTCAGCCTGCCTGCGTTGGCGCGTGGGGACGTTCGAATCTTTCTGGGAACGATTTTCACAGAGGTCGGCACCGAGGCGGCAAGCACGCCGTGGGGATACCGCGACCATGATGACATTGAAGGAGCGCACGCGGCGGGCGTTCGACAGTTGGAGATGTATGAATGGCTTGAGCACACTGGACGCGCGCGGATTGTGCGCAGTGCAGCGGATTTGGATGCGTGCGCCGCAGCACCGGCGGGTTCGCCGCCCGGAATCGTCATCTTGATGGAAGGTGCGGACCCGGTTCGCTGCCCGGAAGAATTTGCGTGGTGGCATGCGCGCGGAGTTCGCGTGGTGGGACTGACGTGGGCGAAGGGCTCGCGGTATGCCGGCGGAAATGCGGCGCAGGGACCACTCACTGCTGTCGGTCGAGCCGCTGTTGAGGCCATGGATGCGTTGGGGATCTTGCATGATGCCAGCCACCTCTGCGACGAAGCATTTGCTGGCGTGTGCGCGGCCACTGCATCGCGCATCGTTGCCACGCACTCAAATGTTCGTGCACTTGCTGCGCCGATCGAGCGACATCTGACCGATGCGCAGATTGCTGAAATCGCCGCGCGCGGAGGTATGGTTGGCCTGAATCTTTACGGAAAGTTTCTGACCACCGGTCGGCCTGCCACGCTTACCGATGCGGTGCAGCATGTGCAACATGTGGCGGCGATTGCCGGACGAAACAGCGTTGGCTTGGGCAGCGATTTCGACGGTGGATTTGCGCCATCAGATTGCGCGCACGGTTGTGGCCGACCGGAGGAATTGCCTGCTTTAGCCGCAGGACTTGCACAGGCTGGCTTCAATCACGCCGAACAAGCAGCGTTCGCGCATGGAAACTGGCTACGAACTTTGCGCGCTGCCCTGCATGATGCAGAGCGCGGCGCGGTTAACCGCACGTCGTTGGGTCGTTAAGCGACACCACCACATGCACACGGCCGCTGGGTGTTTCTGCAACAACGAGCACATCCAGCAAGACGCCGGTGCCGTGCAGCGAAATGGCCTCGCGCGCATCACCAAGGAGAATGCGTTCGCGCACTTCAAAGCCGTCCTTGAGTTCAGCAAACGCCATACCTAAGAGTTCGCGGTGCATCGTGGCCCACGTGCGCGCCGTCCGAACGCGTGCCAGTTGATCGGAACGACCAACGATGTGCATACGCCGTTCGTCATCAAGCG
>JBILYM010000231.1:0-3993 GCA_044377725.1 Phycisphaerales bacterium | reverse complement strand
AGTCCGGCAGTTGGACGTACGCCCCGTGGGTGCCAACCGGACGAACAGATTCGCCCGAGGCTAAGCGGAACCTTGTGGAGCGCAGCCGTCCGCGTCCGAGGGTCCCGCGCGCAACGGAGGGGGCGGTTGGACGACTCAACTCACTTCACCGCACGCCCGCGTACTGGCCCGCACGCGCCTTACGAGGACGGCCGCTGAGCGCGGCCCTGTCCTCTCCGGCGCCTGCGGCCAGGTCATGATCTTTGGCAGAACGTGATGTTGACGCGTTTGGTAGGCAGGGAAACACTTCGAAAATAGGGACAGGGGTGAACGGCACCTATTTATGACGAACGGGTTATGCCGCGCAAAGCTATCCTTGACCCTTCACCCTGAACCCCCCACCATGCTCAAGCGCACGCACACCTGCGGTCAGCCACGCCTTGCCGATGCCGGTAAGACAATCGCCCTCAACGGATGGGTGAACACCTATCGCGATCAAGGTCGTGGACTCTTGTTCGTGGACATTCGGGATCGAGACGGCCTCTGCCAAGTGGTCTTCAATCTTGAACATGCCAGCCCCGAACTCGTGCAGCAAGCCAAGGCGCTCCGCCGCGAAGACGTGATCGGCGTGCGCGGCATTCTTCGTCTCCGTTCCGGTGAGCCAAACCACAAACTCGCGACTGGCGAGGTGGAACTCGCTGCCGAAGAACTTGAGATCTTCAACAAGGCGGAAAATCCGCCGATCCTGCCCGATGATCACGATGCCGAGAAGATCGGCGAAGAAACGCGCCTCAAGTACCGCTACATCGACCTGCGCCGCCCGCGCATGCAGCACATCTTGCGCACACGTAGCAAGGTCACCAAGTTAGCGCGCGACTACTTTGCAGCCAACGGATTTGCGGAAGTCGAGACCCCGCTACTCATTAAGAGCACACCGGAAGGCGCGCGTGACTTTATCGTTCCCGCACGCTTACACCAAGGCATGTGGTACGCCCTGCCGCAGAGTCCGCAGCTCTTCAAGCAAATCCTGATGGTGGCTGGTTTCGATCGATACATTCAGATTTGTAAGTGCCTGCGCGACGAAGACCCGCGCGCTGATCGGCAAGCAGAATTCAGTCAAATTGACTTGGAAATGAGCTTTGTTGAACGCGAAGACGTCATGACCATGATGGGCGGCTTTGCGCACGCGGTGTGGCATGACATCCTTGGCTATGACATTGGTCGCATTGAGCAAATGACTTGGCAAGATGCCATGGATCGGTTCGGCATTGATCGCCCTGACCTGCGTAATCCGTTGGAAATTCGCGAGATCACCGACATCGTCGCTGGCAGTGAATTCCAGGTCTTCCAACAAGCTATTGAGAAGACCCGCGCCGGTCGTAGTGGTTGCGTGAAGGCGATCCGCGTTCCAGGCGGCGCCGAGAAACTCACGCGCAAGATGACGGATGGGTATTCCGAATTCGTCAAGCAGTTCAAGACCGGCGGCGTGGCGGTTGCCAAGTTCACCGCGGCTGGCTTTGATACTGGCGTTGCCAAACACCTGGAGCCCTTCAAGGATGCACTGGTCGCGCGCCTAGCACTGCAGCCGGGCGACAGCGTCCTCATCGTGGCCGACCACTGGGATACTGCAACGAAGGCACTCGGCGAACTTCGCCTGAAGGTTGGTCGTGACCTAGGCATAGTTAACGAATCCGAATGGCGATTCCTCTGGGTGATTGACTTCCCAATGTTTGATTGGGACGAGGATGGTCAACGATGGGTGGCCATGCATCATCCATTTACTAGCCCAAATCCTGACCAATTCCACCTTCTTGAGAGCGAACCCGGCAAGTGCCTCAGCGCGGGCTATGACCTGGTTGTCAACGGCAGCGAAATCGCCGGCGGTTCCATTCGCATTCACCGAATGGACGTGCAAGAGAAAGTATTCAAGCTCATCGGTCTCACCAAGGAAGATGCCGACGCCAAATTTGGCTTCCTACTCAGTGCACTTCGGCACGGCGCTCCGCCGCACGGTGGCATCGCCTTTGGACTTGATCGCCTGCTCATGCACTTGGTCGGCACCGACAACATCCGCGACGTCATCGCGTTCCCGAAGACTCAGTCGGGTGGTGACCTCATGATCGATGCCCCTGGTCCGATTGATGAACAACAGATTCTGGATTGCGGCATGAAGGTGACCCTCTTAGAGAAGAAGTCGTAAAGCAAAGATGGCCAAGCATCCCACTGAAGCAGGTAATTCACGCAAAGCAGACACTGCTACGGTCGCAAGCGCTGCAGTTGTGAGGACAGCTACGCCTGCGCAGTCAAACCGACGCCGCTGGATGCTGCGCATCGGACTGCTGCTGGTCGCGTGCGTCATCATCACATTGGCTTGGCTCGGATTTGATCGCGTGCTCAACGATCGACGCCCGATCATCGTTGGAATTCTCCATTCACAGACGGGACCGATGGCTGTCAGTGAATTGTCGATGATTGAGGCTGAAGTGCTTGCGCTTGAGGAAGTCAATGCTGAAGGCGGCTTACTTGGGCGCCCAGTGCAATGGGTCATTGCTGACGGCGCCTCCGATCCACCAACCTTCGCGAAACAAGCCGATCGCCTCATTAGTAAAGATGGCGCGTGCGTCATCTTTGGATGCTGGACCAGCGCCAGCCGCAAGGGTGTGCTGCCCGTTGTTGAGGCTGCCGGCCATCTCTTGGTCTACCCGATGGCATACGAAGGCTTGGAGCAATCACCAAACATCGTCTACACGGGCGCTGCACCGAATCAGCAAATCACACCGGCCGTGCAGTGGTGTCATGAGAAACTGGGGGCGCGTCGATTCTTTCTGGTCGGTTCCGATTATGTTTGGCCGCACTGCGTCAATGCGATCATCGGCGACCAACTCACCGCGCTCGGCGACGAGAAAGTGGCTGAGGCATACATCCCCTTTGGCTCCATGGATGTAGCCGCGGCAGTGCGCGCCATTGTGGAAACGAAACCGGATGTCGTTCTCAGTTCCGTGGTCGGCGATTCAGCGCTTGCATTTGCGCAGGCACTCCGTCAAGCTGGGGTCGACCCAGTAAAGACACCGGTACTGACTTTCGCCCTCGGCGAAAGTGAATTGCACGCGATGCCGTTGGGAAGCATGGTTGGCAACTATGCCTCATGGAGTTACTTCCAGAGCATTGACCGTCCAGAGAATGTTCAATTCGTCAACGCATTCAAAGCGCGCTACGGGCGCGACCGCACCGTGCAGGACGTGATGGAAACTGCGTATTTCAGCGTCAAACTCTGGGCGCAGGCGGTACGCGAGGCCTCCAACACTGATGTACGACCAGTCCGTTACGCGCTTCGTCGCCAAAGCATGAACGCCCCCGAGGGGACTATCGCCGTTGATCCGCAGACGCAACACACTTGGCGTCCCGTATCGATTGGGCGCATTCGAACCGACGGCCAATTTGACATCGTGTGGCGGAGCCGAACCGCGGTGCGACCCGTGCCGTTTCCATCCTCCCGCCCGCGCGAGGTGTGGGAGAGATTCGTTTTAGACCTCAACCGCAATTGGGGCGGGCAATGGATTGCACCAGCGGCGGACCCAACCCGCGTCGCACCTGCTCTGCGGGAGACCCCGGCACCATGAACAAGCCAGCCACACCAGTAGTTGCTGACAACCGAATTGCATTGCATCGCTCCATCGCCGGGCGACTGCTGACGTGGTTCATATTGATCTCGCTGGTGCCGTGCATTGCACTCGCGGTGATCACTGGGAACATCGCAACACAAGCGCTGGAAGGCTCGGTCCGCGAGAAACTGGTGCAAATCAATGCGGCAAAGTCCAGTGAGCTGGAAACATACGCATTGGAAAGACTCGCCGATGCCGCGGCGATGGCCGGCGGCGCAGGCATGAGAGAGGCGATGACTCGTCTCAATACTGCCGCTGCCACAGATCCGACCGGGCCCAAGCCGACGATCAACATTAAGCAAGCCTCCAGTGCCCTCGGATACACGCGGTTCCTGCTTATCGATACTGCGGG
>JBILYM010000230.1:0-4035 GCA_044377725.1 Phycisphaerales bacterium | reverse complement strand
GTGGACATTGCTCCAGAAGAAGCCATGGGCAAAGTCATGAAGGCAGTGGGGTGCCCCAATTGCAAGGGCACCGGCTACCGCGGACGTAAGGCGATCTTTGAAATGATGATCATGAACAGCGAAATCCGCGAGTTGGCGTTCCAACGAGCGGGCGTCTCTAAGTTGCGCGCGGCGGCTGTTCGTGGCGGCATGCGCAGTCTGCTTGGCGATGGTCGCATCAAGATTCTGAAGGGCGTCACCACTCCTGACGAAGTGGCGAAGTACGCACAGATTGAAGGCTTTGACCCAAGCGAGGTCACCAAGCGCTAACGCGCACTTTGAATTGATTTTCACTCCACACATCGAGCAGAGACACCACTATGTCCAGTTCTGAAACCGAAGTATCTGAGAACGCCAAGCCCACCCTGCAGATGGACCGCTTGCTTGACGTGGTTGTCAAGCAAGACGCCAGCGATCTGCATCTTTCCTGCGGACGCCCGCCCACCATCCGCCTCAGTGGTCGCTTGCGCAACTTGGCCACCAAGACGCTTGAGCCCGAGGACATGATGCAGCTCATGAAGAGCGTGACTCCGGAAAAGAACCAGCAGGAACTGCAGGAGATGGGCGGAACGGACTTCGGCTTCGCGTTCGGCACCGCCGCTCGTTTCCGCGTGTCGGTGTTCAAGCAGAAGGGCGTCATCAGCATGGTGCTGCGCCAGATCCCCAACCGCTTGCTGACCTTTGATCAGATCGGTCTGCCGGAGATTTGCAAGGACCTGATTCGTCGTCCCCGTGGACTCTTTGTAGTCACTGGGCCAACCGGCTCCGGTAAGACCACATCGCTGGCCACCATGATTGACTACATCAATACCAACTGGGAACGTCACATTGTGACGGTTGAGGATCCGGTCGAGTATTACCACAACCACAAGAAGTCAGTGGTGAATCAGCGCGAACTTGGTATCGATGTACCCACGTTCTCCGAGGCCTTGAAGCGCGTGTTGCGTCAGGACCCAGACGTGATTCTGGTGGGTGAAATGCGTGACTTGGAAACCATTGAAGCCGCCATCCGCGCCGCCGAAACGGGTCACTTGGTGTTCGCCACCCTGCACACCACCGGTGCGGCAGGAACCATCAACCGAATCATCGACGCCTTCCCGACCAATCAGCAGGAGCAGGTGCGTGTGCAGCTCTCCACGTCATTGATCGCCGTCATCAGCCAGGTGTTGTGCCCGCGCGTGGACAAGCCGGGTCGCGTGGCTGGTTATGAGTTCCTGGTGGTGACCCCCGCCATCTCCAACTTGATCCGCGAGAACAAGACCTTCCGCATCGACTCCGCCATTCAGACTGGTAAGAAGTTCGGCATGCAGCTCCTGGATGACCACCTGTGGAGCCTGTATTCCAAGGGCATGATCTCCGCCGAGGAGATGATCGACAAGTGCCGTAATCCGGGCGACATGACGGAGAAGGTGCATCGCGCCGGCGGTAACGTGGGTCGTGCCGAACTTGACGAGGCCCACGAGGCCAACTAACCGAAGCGGGAGAGCAATTCCGGCGCCATCGCGCCGCGGATCGCCGAACCCCAGTATCAGTTTGCAGGTGGCACCTCAAATTCATGTGCCAACAACCCCAAAATCGCTCCATACGATGCCATCTCTTCGTCTCTTGCGTCCGTATTTCTTAGTGACGCAACGAGCCTCCTCCTGACGGTGCTTGAAGGAATTCGAATATGCCAGAACCAGGTGTCCTGACTCCCGTACCCGTTTCCGAGCTGAAGCAGCGCCGCTTTGGGCGCGTCCTCACCAAGATGGGGAAGGCCACGCGTGATGATGTTCAGCTGGCGTTAACGGCGCAGCAGACCACCCACAAGGGTAAGAAGCTTGGCGTCATCCTGATCGAGCTGGGCAAAGTCAGCGCTCTGGATGTTGAAGTAGGGTTGGCCGGACAGTTTGGACTTGAGTACGTGGACCTGGGCGACCTGGAGATCCCCAAGGAAGTGATCGCCGCGCTTCAGCCTGCCACCGCCAACAGTTACAAGGTGCTGCCGATTGCGTTCGACCCGGTGACGCGGTCGCTGACCATCGCCATGAAGAACCGCGATAACTACCGCGCGGTGGATGACCTGAAGAACGTGATGGGCTTCACCGAGGTCAAGAGCGTCATTGCCTCTGCTGAGCAGATCGAAGCCGCGGTTGCGAAGTACTACGGTGGCAAGTCGATGGCCGATGCCGGTCGCCGCATTCTTGCCGAGCAGGACTCGGCGGCGGTGAAGGCTGCTGCCGGTCGATCAAACGCCAGTATTGACTTGACCACGCTTGGCGATGCCATGAGCGACAACAAGGTTGTTGAACTGCTCAACCACCTATTGATGCAAGCCATTGCCGACAAGGCCAGTGACATTCACATGGAGCCGTTTGAGTCAGAGTTCAAGGTGCGCTACCGCATTGACGGCGTGCTCTATGAAATGCTTCCGGTGCCCAAGCCTTTGGCGATGCCACTGGTGAGCCGCGTGAAGGTCTTGGCCAAGCTGAACATTTCGGAACGCCGCTTGCCGCAGGACGGTCGCGTGGAAATGAGCCTTGATTCCGGCCCCGTTGACTTGCGCGTCGCTGTGCTTCCCACCATGTTCGGGGAGAGCGTGGTGTTGCGTGTACTGGACCGCTCCAACGTTCAGCTTTCGCTGGACCGCATTGGACTCCGTGATGATGACCTTGAGAAGCTGCGCACGCTGATCAACAAGCCCAACGGAATTGTCATCGTCACCGGACCCACGGGTTCCGGCAAGACCACCTCGCTGTACGCCGCGCTCAATGAGCTCAATGACATTGAGACCAAGATTCTCACCGCCGAAGATCCGGTGGAATATGACATTGAAGGTCTGATTCAGTGCCAGGTGAACGTGGATCAAGACCTCACCTTCGCCCGGCTCTTGCGCAGCTTCCTGCGTCAAGATCCGGACATCATTCTGGTGGGCGAAGTGCGTGACTTGGAGACGGCGCAGATCTCCATTCAGGCAGCGCTCACTGGTCACTTGGTGTTCACCACGCTGCACACCAATGACGCGCCGTCCAGTATCGCGCGTCTCTTAGACCTTGGCGTGGAGAGCTTCCTGCTCACCGCAACCTTGGAGGCGATTGTGGCGCAGCGTCTGGCGCGTCGCATCTGCACCAACTGCAAGGAAGAGTTTGTCCCCAGCGAAGAGCAACTCATGGAACTTGCCATGCGTCCGCAAGACGTGGGCGACCGGACCTTCTTCCGCGGTCGCGGCTGTGAGCGCTGCAACAAGAGTGGCTACAAGGGACGACTGGCACTGTTTGAAATCATGGTGATGACTGATCCGCTGCGCGAATTGATCATGAGCCAGGCCAGCACATCGGTGCTTGGTCACGAATGTCGCCGCCACGGAATGCGCACCCTGCGCGAGTGCGGCCTTCTTTCAATCTACGACGGTCAGACAACCATTGATGAGGTTGTCCGCGAAACACTGAGCGAGGAATAACTGACCCATGGCCACCTACGCATATGAGGCGATGAACGCCTCTGGAAAATCTCAGAAGGGCACCATCGACGCTTCCAGTAGCGACGATGCGATTCAGAAGCTCCGTGGCGATGGGCTGTACCCCACCGACGTGCGTGAGCAGAAGGGTGGCAGTGCGGCCAAGCCGAATGTTGCTGCCGCTGCCAAGAAAAAGAAGAAGAAGGGCGGTGGCCTGAACCTGTCCTTCGGTGGCGTTCCGCTGAAGCGCATGTGCTTGTTCACTCGCCAGCTGTCCACGCTGCAGGATGCAGGTCTTCCGCTGCTTCGCTCCTTGCAGATTCTGGAGAGCCAGCAGAAGGCCGGCAAGCTGAAGAACATTCTGGAGACGGTGTGCGAAGACGTTCAGGGTGGTAACACGCTGAGCGACGCTTTTGCCCGTCACCCCAAGGCGTTCGATCGCCTCTACACCAAGATGGTGAAGGCTGGCGAGATCGGCGGCGTGTTGGATGTCATCTTGCAGCGCCTTGCTGACTTCATGGAAAAGGGCCAGCGCTTGCGCCGTCGTATTAAGGGCGCAC
>JBILYM010000229.1:0-4046 GCA_044377725.1 Phycisphaerales bacterium | reverse complement strand
CCATGAAGGGTGACTCATTGATCAGCGGTGCCAACCCGCACACCAATTTGCTCACGCCCGCCATCTATCAGATTGGCTATGGAACCCTGAATTTCACCGCTTCGCAAGAGATCTATGAAGGTTTGAAGTTCTCCATCAATGCGCGCAACCTCACGAACCCCGATGTGCAAACCGAGTACCGGACCACTGAGGGCATTAACGGATTGAACTCCACGTATTCGGCCGGTATTGCTGTTTCCTTCGCACTGACTTATCAAGTGAACTTCTGATGCCAGCCACATCGCAATCGGCTCTATCATCGGTTTACGGACCTGATCCAATGACAAACATGTTTCCACGCACTCTCGCCATTGTCGTCGTTGCTGCCCTTGCTGCAATTGGTTCAGCGCCTGGTTGCAAGATGATTAACAGCTTGTCCGGTACTACGCCTGAGCAGGCTGCTGATGCCGCACCGGCCGCGGATGCAACCGCTGCTGGCGCTGCCGCAACCCCTGCTGCTGAGCCAGTGGTTGTGGACCACACGATGACTCCGGAAGCATTTGTTCAGGCGGTGGCCGCTTCGGACTTGCTGGAGATCAATCTGGGCACGATGGCGATGGCTAAGGCGGAAGAGCAAACCGTGAAGGATTTCGGGCACCGCATGGTGACCAACCATACGGCTATCCAGGTGATCATCGGGAAGATTGCGGTTGCGCAGGAAATCACCCTGCCAACGGAGATTGCTGCTGATGACATGGCGATCGTCACAAGCCTGGAAGCGCTGAGCGGGGATGAATTCGATAAGGCGTACATGGCGTACATGGCGGATGAGAACCCGAAGATCTTGGCCATGTATCGCTGGCAGTATGACAATTGCACAGATCCAACCGTCAAGCCGTTTGCGTCGCAGACGATGCCGATCATTGGCACGCATGCACGTCTTGCTGAGGCACTAAACGCTGAAGTGAATAAGGAAGCCATTCGCCTTGCGGCGGAGAAGAAGGCCGCTGAACTGCAGGCTGCCGAGGAAGCGAAGGCTGCGGCTGCTGCGGAAGCGGCGGCGGCTGCGGCCAAGAAGAAGCCGGCGGGCAAGAAGCCGCCTGCGCAGAAGAAGCCCGCGGGGGCGCCGTAATCTGGCGTAGACGGGGACCTTGGCTGGCTGTTCGTTGGAAATCCCTAGGCTTGAGATGGTTGATGCACGACCTTTGAGCAGGCTGCTCGATGGTGCGGGTTCCGTAGACTCCACTCGTGCTTCCCGACCTGCAATACGCCGCCATTCGTTTCGAGAACTTTGTTTCCGAGATCCTCGTACCGGCCGCATTCCCGGAGCGGGCGCCGCTTGATGTTGCGGTCTGGCAGACGCCTGATCGTGTGACGCCGGACGTGGCGTTCGATCAGACGTATGCACCAGTGAAACTTGGTTGGCGATGGGGCCCGGTGTGGAGCACGGCGTGGTTTCGATTGCGCGGTTCATTGCCTCGTTCGATGGCGGGCAAGCGCGTGGCTTTGCGATTCTCGTCGGGGACGGAGGCGCTCCTTTGGAAGGATGGCGTGCCGCATCAGGGGTTCGACCCGTACCGCGATTTAGCGTTCTTGTGGGAGCGGGCGCCGGCGGCTGGTGGTGCAACGGCGGCTGAGAAGCCGATTGCGGCGGGCGCTGTGTCGAACGCCGCGCCGAACGAAGTGCCGAATGCTGCGCTAAACGCCGCGTCCGTTGAACTGGACCTTCTCATTGAAGCCGCCTGCAATCTGCCACTTGGAATCAGTACTTTTTGGTGGGACCATGCGGAGCAACAGACGCGCTGGCGCGAAGAACATCCAGGTCGGCTTGAATCAGCGGAACTGGTAGTGGTGGACGAAGCGGTGTGGCGATTTGCGCAGGGTTTTGATGCGGCACGCAAGATTCTTCTGACACTTGAAGCGAGCGACGCGCGTGCACACGAGTTGGACCGCGGCTTGCGCGCGCTCATGGCGCGCATTCCCGTGCGCGGCGCGGCGCAGGCTTCGCATGCGATGGCAATGCATGGAGCGTGTTCTTCGCTCTTCCCGGAATTGGCGGCGCTGCTCATGGGCCGCGGCGCGCAGACGCCGGTGGTGTGCGATGCGGTTGGCCATGCGCACATCGATACGGCGTGGCTGTGGCCGATTGCTGAAACCAAGCGCAAGTGCACTCGCACGTTTGCAAATGTGCTGCGGTTGCAAGAGCGATTCCCGCACTTTCACTTCCTTTGCAGTCAGGCGCAGCAGTACGCATGGGTGGAGGAACGGTCGCCAGAACTCTTCGCGGAGATCAGTGCGCGCGTGGCCGAGGGACGCTGGGAAGCCGCGGGCGCAATGTGGATTGAGCCTGACTGCACGTGCCCGTCAGGGGAGAGCTTTGTTCGGCAAATACTGCACGGGTGCGCGTACTGGGAGTCACGCTTTGGGATCGCCGCGCCGCAGCGATTCTTGTATCTGCCCGATACCTTCGGATTTCCTGCAAGCTTGCCGCAAATCATGGCGCAAGCAGGGCTCGACACATTCATCACCAACAAGATGAGTTGGTGTGAGACCAACAAGTTCCCGCACGTGACTTTCCGTTGGCGTGGTCTTGACGGTACGGAGATTCTCACGCACCTCACTCCGGGTCACAATTACAACAGCGCGATCGAGCCCAAAGAGTTTCAGTATGGCGTGAAGAACTTGGTGGAACAGGACGGCGCGCGCATTCCCATGTACTTGCAGCCGTTCGGTTATGGCGATGGTGGCGGTGGGCCAACTGCGGAGCAGATTGAGCGCGCCAATATCGGTGCACGCTGCGATGGTTTGCCGCGCGTGGAGCAGAAGAGTGTGCATTCTTTCTGCGAGGATTTGCACCAAGCACAGCGCGCGTTGTGGCGCAATGGCCAAGACATCAAGGTGTGGGACGGTGAGCTCTATCTGGAGTTGCATCGTGGCACCTACACCAGTCAGGCATGGATCAAGGAAGCGAATCGTCGCGCGGAATGCATGTTGCGGCTTGGCGAGGCGCTGGCGTGCGCACGCGCTGGGGTGACCGGCGATGCAGCGGGCGCGGAGGCAACGCGCGAGACGCTTGACGGCACGTGGAAGACGGTGCTCTTGAATCAGTTTCACGACATTCTTCCGGGTAGCTCCATCAAAGAGGTGTATGACGACGCCCGCGAGCAGTTTGGCGAGGTGCGCCGTGACGCGTTGCGCGTAGTGCAGGGCGGTATGGCGTGGCTGGGTGAGGTAGTTGCAGGTGGCGTTACTGATGCACAATCGACGGAGCAAGCTGAGAAACTGGTGGTCTTCAATCCGGCGTCCACTGCGCAGACTGGGACCATGGCAACGGAGGAAGGCGACGTGCTGGCAATCCGTGTGCCGGCATTTGGAATCCAAGTGATCGACCCAGCGCGCCCCGCTCAGCTTGAAGCGCGCGACACAGTGCATGTTGACGGCGAGCGCACTCTTCGCAATGGAATGGTCTCGGTGACGATTGATGACGCGGGGCGCATTGGTGAGCTTCGTTGCCTTGACAGCGATCGTGTTGCGAACGGCGTCGATTCTCATGGCGAGCCATTACCGATGAATCAATTGGTGATCTATGAGGATCGTCCCCGCCGCTGGGAAGCGTGGGATACCGATCGTGATTATCAAGAGCAGGCTATGCGTGTGATGAGTGCTGCCGCGCGAATCACAGTGACGAAGCGTTCGCCGCTTGCAGCAGAGATCACCGTGGAACGTCCGCTTGGTAGTTCCAGTCGTCTGGTGCAGCGCTATCGACTGCTCGCTGACAGCCCACGCGTCGATGTGGTGACTGATGTTGAGTGGCACGAGGAGCAGAAACTTCTACGCGCACTGTTCCCATGCGCAGTGCGTGCGCGACGCGCGACGTTCGGAATTCAGTTTGGACACATCGAACGTGCTACCCATGACAACACTTCATGGGAGAGCGCGCAGTTTGAGGTTCCTGGGCATAATTGGATGGACATGTCCGAGCCGGGGCTTGGGGTAGCAGTGCTGGATGACGGCAAGTTTGGCCGCAGCGCCAAGCATGGCGTCTTGGGGCTGAGTCTCTTGAAGGC
>JBILYM010000036.1:0-11940 GCA_044377725.1 Phycisphaerales bacterium | reverse complement strand
GCGCCCGGGCGGAACAGTTGCGCGCGATTTTCCAAGGCACACTGAAGCGTGAATGCGGGGTGCCCGTGCACCACGTCACTGGAAATCATGACATCCTCGGTTGGAATCGCAAGAAGAGCGAATCCACTGGAACGGAGGCAGACTGGGGCAAGCGTTTCGCATGTGACCTCTTTGGCGTCGCTCGCAACTACTACACGTTTGATCATGGCCCATGGCGATTCATTTGCCTCGACAGCGTGCAACCGAAGGACGATCGCTACACGGCCTACCTTGATGATGCGCAGTACGAATGGCTGCAGCAAACGCTGGCGGCCACGCCAAAATCCATGCCAATTGCGGTGGTTTCGCACATTCCAATTCTTTCGTTGACTGCACTGACCTACGGCGCGCCTCGCTCCCGGGAGCACGTTGGCACCGATACCGTCATCTATCACGGCGAAATGCACACCGACGCTACGCTGCTCCACGATCTCTTCAAACAGGCTGGAAATGTCAAGGTTTGCCTGAGCGGGCATGTCCACCTCCTTGACCACTGCATGATTGACGGAATCTCCTACATCTGCGACGGTGCGGTCTGTGGATCATGGTGGAAGGGGTCAGTTGAAGGCATTCCAGAGGGATACGGGGTCCTTGACCTCCGCCCAGACGGCACCTTCACTCACCGCTATGAGCGATACGGATGGCAAGCGCGGAAGTGAGACAATCCGCGGCAATTGGCTTAGGATGCAGCGGTCGACTCCATGGACGGTGAAGACCACATTTTCCGAGAACGCGCCGTTGACTCCGCATCGAGTCCGGAGAGCATCAACCGTGTAGCTCCGATAGTGTCGGCACGCCTGTGGTTGTTGCTCGCGGGTGCCGGCGCGGTGGTTGCAACGTTTACCGTTTGGGGATTCTTCGGGTCGATTCCGTTGATGGTCCGCGGCACCGGAATCTTGATCGAAGGCTCAATGGTTATGGCGGCGGAAGCACCTGCCGATGGCCGCATCGGTGAATTCTTAGTGAAGCCCGGCGACCGTGTTGTGCAAGGTCAAGTGCTGGCGGTGGTTGCGAATCCACTTCTGGAAGCACAGCGGATCGACGCCGAAAATGCCGCGGCACGATTACGCGAGCAAGATGCCAACCTGACCGCGGCAGAAGATGTGGCCACTGCTGCGTTCACTGCATCAATGGATATCCGCGACAGTGAATGTCGCCACCGCATTGATCGTGCCGCAGCCATCGCTTTTGAATTCAACCAGGCTGTTGAAGCAAAACGAGCTCGAGTACCCCAAGGATTGCTACCAGAGTCTGAATTGCGGACGATTGCCAACGCAACACTGGAGATCGAACGGTCACTTTCTGAAGCACGGAGCGAATTCCTCCGCATTCAGGCCGATCGTACGGAAGCCAGCATTCGTCGCCAGCAAGATCGGCAGCGTCGCGAGAATGTCATTTCCGATGCAGATGCTTTGATTGGCCAGCTAGCAGCGCGTATGTCAGCCGAACAACATGTCACTGCGCCGCGCGCTGGCAAGCTGGTACAGCTCGCCCGCAGCCCAGGTGATGGAGTGCAAAAGGGCAACACCGTAGCAATCATTTCTGATGTTGGCGATGGCCGCCTGCGCTGTTACGCATTCTTTCCGCTCACGGAAGGCAAGCGTGTGCAAGTGGACATGCACGCGCACGTTGAACCCTCCATTGCGGATCGCGAACGATTTGGCGTGATCAGTGCTGTCGTGCGTGATGTGGATCCCGTGGTCGGAACTCGGGATAGTTTCCTTCGCATTATCAATAGTCCGGAATTCGCCCAAGACATGGAGCAAGGCGACGATGGAAATGTGTCTGCGGTCATTGACCTCATATTGGACCCCGCTTCACCAACCGGATTGCGTTGGAGTGGTGGAGTTGGATACCCCCAGCAACTCACGCCCGGCACGCTCTGTGAAGTCGATGTTGTGACCGAAGACGTGGCGCCGATTTCTCTCCTCATCCCATGGCTCCAGCAGGCCTTCGGTGGTCGATGAATCGGCTGTTCGCCCACCCTCGCACGGTGGAGGTACCACTGCAGTGACGGATGCACCGCTGAAATCTCCAGCACCCCAGACCCCGCACGCTGTAGCCTTTCGGCCCTCAGGACTACGGGTCGTTACTGCGCCAACCATCGTGCAGATGGATGCTGTGGAGTGCGGAGCTGCATGCCTTGTGTCAATTCTTGCATTTCATGGACGGCACATTGCCATTGAGGAAGCGCGGCGCGTGTGTGGAGTCAGCCGTGATGGCAGCAGCGCATTGCAGCTCACCGCTGCAGCGAGCAACTACGGACTGAAGTGCGAGGGTTACGGTATTGAGAGCGCTGAACTGCGAGATTTGCAACTCCCCGGGATTCTGTACTGGGGATTTGATCACTTTGTGGTGCTTGAAGGTTGGAGCCGCGGGCGGTGGAGGATCATGGATCCCTCTATTGGCCATCGCTGGGTCAGCGCCGCGGAGTTCGATGAGAAGTTCACCGGGGTTGTGCTGGAATTGACACCAACCGCGGACTTCCGCCGTGGTGGACGGACCCGCGGGGTTCGCGAAGCCTTAGTGGAGCGGATGCGAGGTTCCTGGCGCGTAGTAGCGGCAACCGCGGCGTGTGGGGTCTTGCTGGCGGTTCCTGCCTTTACGCTTCCCGCGCTCGGTGCTGTGTATGTCGACCGCGTTCTCCTGGAAGGAGCGAACGGTTGGATACTGCCCATGATCTTGCTAGCCCTTGCTGCCATGGTGTTGAGCGCGGTGCTTGCGTATGTTCAACAGCAGCTGCTCGCCAAGCTTGAACAGCGTCTAGCCGTTACCGGTGCGGCTCGATTCTTTGATCACTTGCTTCGGCTTCCAGTGGATTTCTATTCGCATCGTTACACCGGCGATATTGTGCAGCGGCTTGATGCTGTTGAACTGTTAGCGGGTGCCTTTGCATCCAAGATTGCTCCGGCACTCGTTGGGCTGCTCACTTCGACGCTGTTCATCATTGCGCTGTTTGTCATTGATAAGCACCTCGCCTTGATAGCAACGGGCATCATCGCCGCCGTCATTCTGATGGTGATTCGATCGGGGCGTGCACTGATCGACCGCACGCGGACGCTGGAAAAAGACATCGGTCTCGGTGCGGGAACGCTCGCTGCTGGCCTGGCAGCTATTGAAACAGTCAAATCCTCCGGACGTGAGAACGATCTCTTTGCACGCATCGCGGACGCCAATGCGCGCACCGCAACATCCGCGCAGGCGCTCGAAGGCTTCTCAACGACACTCACTGCAGCGCCAGAATTCTTGGTTTCCCTCTTGGTTTCTGCAATTGTTCTGGCATTTGGCGGATGGCAGGTCATGCAGGGGCACATCACCATTGGTTCGTTGCTGGCGTTTCAGGCCATCCTGGTTGTTTCCATGGGACCGGTGTTGGAGCTTGCATCGCTTGGACAAGAAATTCAATCACTGAATGCCACCATGGCGCGCATTGATGATGTCCTTCGGCATCCGCGCGATCCGTTAGCGTTGCCAGTTGAGCCAGTCGCGGCAGCTCACGGTGCAGATGTATCCGTGCTGGACCAACAGGCTGCGCCAGCCGCTGACGCCCTGGAATTCCACAATGTTGTGTTTGGCTACAGTGAAGCGGATGAACCGCTGATCCGCGATTTCACTTTGCGCATTGCACCTGGTCATCGGGTTGCCATTGTCGGCGCCACTGGTTCCGGAAAGAGCACGGCTGCCAAGCTTGCAGCCGGTCTCTATTTACCATGGTCTGGTGAGGTATTCATTGATGGTCGACCGCTCGCGTCGATCCCACGGCACGAGCGCGCCACAGCCATCGCAGTAGTGGGGCAAACGCCAATTCTCTTTGCCGCCAGCTTGCGCGACAATCTATCCATGTGGGATCCGCTCATTCCTGATGCATGGATGCGGGAAGCAACCGACGATGCCGGCTTGGCTGGATTGATTGAAGCGCGTGGTGGCCTGGGCATGATGATTGCCGAAGGTGGCATCAATCTCTCCGGCGGTGAAGCGCAGCGCGTGGAAATTGCGCGGGCACTTTCACGTCGCCCCTCCATCTTGATTCTTGACGAGGCCACATCGTCTCTTGATGCAACCACCGAATCGCAGATCGATCGCGCGCTTCGGCGGCGCGGCTGCGCATGCTTGGTGATTGCGCATCGCTTGAGCACCATTCGCGATGCAGACGAGATTGTGGTGCTTGACCGCGGAATGATTGTTGAGCGCGGTTCGCATGATGAACTCATGGCGCTGAACGGTGCGTATGTAGCCTTTGTTCGTGGTGGAGGGCAGGGCTGATGCTCCACAATGCAGCGACCATCTTTGTTGAATTGGGAAGCAAAGAGCGGCACGTTGACGGCCGCGACCATATGGATTTGGGCTCCGAACCGCGCGCGCTCGCCGTCGCTGCGGGCATGGTGAGCGTGTTTGTTGCTCGTCGAAGGCTTGATGGCACGCCGGGGCGCCGTGTCTACCTCGGTACCGTTGCGCCCGGTGGAGTGCTTCCATCACTGCTGACGCATGTGCAGGGAGCGGATACAACGCTTGTTGCTGTGCCGGATGGCCGCGCCCGGGTAGTCACGGCACCTACCCATGGTCCGGGCGTTGAAGAAGCAATTGCCGACGGAACCGATGCATTTGCTCGTGTCATGCTGCCGATTGATGCTCGCTTTGCCACTGAACGCGACAGTGATCCACTGCGCAGACTGCTTGAGTATGCAAGCGGGCTTGCTGCCGCTGATGCTGCCGCCATGGCTGGCGCTGCCCGCGGCAGATCGCAACAATCAGCCGCACTACGCGATCGCTACGCGCGCATGCTCGGATCGGTCTTCGCTGATCACAACGAAGTCCTGAGTATTGATCCCCACGTCGACCCACTACTCCGCGCGTGCCGTCACGTTGCCGTTGCGGTTGGTGTTCCGCTGGCAAGTATCCCGCGCCGCATTCCAGACGATTCCATGCTGGCGTCAGCGGAGTCGTTTGCGCAGGCGGCGCGCATTGGATGTCGCCACGTGCGGCTCACCGATGAGTGGTGGAAGGGCAACTTTGGGCCGCTTTTGGTGACCGCGCTTGATGGAACGCCGGTCGCGCTCATACCCGGTCGTTGGAGCGGATATCGCGCGTTTATGTATCTGCCCGACCAGCCCCCGCGACTTTGCAAGGTCGACGCAAAGCAGGCCGCATTGCTGCATCGATCCGCGGTGCTGTTTGCGCCGCCGTTGCCAGTCGGAACAGTCACGCTGCGCGCCTTGTTCGCCTTCTTGCTGCGCGGTTCAGCGCATGACCTGTGGTTAGCTGCGCTGGTTTCTCTTGCGGCAAGCGTGCTGAATCTATTGGTTCCATTCGCCACTGGACTCTTGGTGAGTCGGGTCATTCCGGGTGGCGATCCAGTCTCACTGTTGCACCTTGGACTGGTGCTTGCCTCCGCACTGTTTGCGGTCGCTGCTTGCGAACTGGTGACGCGCTTCCTTCTGCTCCGCACGGAGACGCGCGCCACGATGCGTGGTTCATCTTCGATCATTCTGCGCGCATTGCAGTTGCCACTCTCGTTTTTCCAGAAGTATTCAGTTGGCGATCTTGCACAGCGGCTGAGTGTCATTGAGGAAGTACAACGTCGCGTCACAGGAACAATGGTGGTCTCAGTGGTGAGCGGGGTGTTCTCGCTGACGTATTTGCTACTCATGGCAGCCATTGATCCGCTGGCTGCCGCCGTATCGGCACTTCTGTTCCTTGTGGTATTCACTGTCACCGCCGTTGTTGCGGGTCGGCAAGCGCGGTTCGCCGCTGACGCAGCGGAACGGAGTGGAAAGCTCAGTGGTTTCTCGCTGCAATTGCTCGACGGTATAGATCGAATTCGTACCACCGGAACTGAAGAGCACGCGTTGCTGCAGTGGCTGCATCGCTACCGCCCCGAGCGCCGTGCCATGTACGGCGCCGCCCTTGTGGGTGCGCAATTGCGCGTGCTTGCGGTCGCTGTGCCATTTGCTGCCGCCGCGTTCCTGTGGTGGCGCTTCGGCGCCATCGCTGGCGGCCAAGAAGTGCAAGTTCCGGCCTTCATTGCGTTCAATGCCGCATTCCTCGCAGCGCTTGCAGCGATCACTTCCCTTGGTTACGCCATCGGCGACATTTCTGAAATCGCGCCTTTGATGGGTCGATTGCTGCCGATTCTTGAAGAACGTGCTGAGTCCGACCCCGCAGCAGAAAGTGCCGGCCCACTCTCTGGCAGCTTGTCGATTCAAGGCATTCGATTTGCCTACTCGGGTTCCGCAGACGAGGTACTCCGAGGCGTTTCCATTGAAGTTGCCGCTGGCGATTTCATCGCCATCGTCGGTGCATCGGGAAGTGGAAAGTCCACGCTTGCGCAGTTGCTACTGGGGTTGCGGCGCCCGACTGCAGGTAAGGTTCTCTTTGACGGCAAGGACCTGGCAAAGTTAGATCTGGTCTCGGTGCGTCGGCAAATCGGTGTAGTGGGGCAGCACGCGCGCGTGATTCCGGGAACGATGTTGGAGAATATTGTCGGGGCAACGCTTCTTTCCAAAGAGGAAGCGTGGGCTGCAGCGGAGGCCGCCGGATTTGCGGAAGACATCCGCGAAATGCCCATGCAGATGAGCACCTTCGTCAATGAGCACACGCTGTCTGGCGGGCAACTGCAGAAGCTATTGATTGCGCGCGCACTAGTGAACCAGCCGCGCGTCCTTGTGCTTGATGAGGCCACCAGCGCGCTTGACGAAGTTTCACAGGCATGTGTCTCGCGCAGTTTGCAAGAGCGCAAGGTCACCCGCATTGTGATTGCCCATCGCCTGAGCACCGTGCGCGCTGCCGATTGCATCTATGTGCTCTCGGCCGGGGAGGTGGTTCAGACTGGACGCTTTGACGACCTTGCATCCGCCGAGGGACCGTTCCGCGAATTGGTGCGGCGACAGCTGCTTGAGGCAGACTCCCCCTCAGTGGCCTAAACGCATTGGGGCGCACCCCAAACAGCGGTGCGCCACCTTGCCTTCAGTGTGTCAGTGGCACCTGTCAGCGTTTCTTCGCACCCGAATTGACCGCCTTGGGGTTCACTCGACCGCTACTTGCCTTGGCCAAGCCCGATGGCTTTGCGCCAGGCTTCGCTCCACCGCCCTGCATAGAGGCGAGGTCTTTCGCTTGGAGTTTCTTGTTGTCCGTCATTTGGTTCTTTCCCTTCATATGAGCCGCGGCGCACTTGGGTACCTGCCCAATGGAGCGCCTGCCCTCCGATCATCGGATCGGGCGGGGGCCAACACAACCGCCACTTACGGAATATTCCCTTAAAAAAGAACAACCCCCCGGAGGCGTGTAACTCCAGGGGGCGTTTGTTTCTCCGCGCAACCCTGCCGGGCGCGCGAAGGGAGTGGCTTGCAGATCGTGATGGCGCGCACCTCTTGGGGCGATGCATCATTGCTCCTCTTATAAGAACGCAAGCTGTGGGCTCCACCCATCACGGAATGTGCCAAAGTAAAGAAATTCTTGGAATTGGAGCGGTACCAGTGATTCAGTACGCGCCCCATTCACGCCTCTACAGGTGTCCGAAGGGTTTGCTGATAACGGACTTCACATTGCCCCTTTTCTCCGATTCTGCTGCGCCACTTTCACAAGTGGAACGCGCAAGATCGGTCCCGGCCCCGCGCTTCACAGCCTGGGGTCGGGAATTTTTTCATGGAAACCCTGAACTGACAAGTAATTGTGCCTTGGCGACCCGGAATGAGGGTTCATTTCGCCTTCATGCGAGTACTTTTGCGGAACGTTGCACGCCTTTCCTTGACTTGTGCCAGAAGCGCGGCAATATCCCATGGTGCTGGTTGCGCGGCACCGATTGACAGGAGAGTAGGAACAGGGGATTTGGTGGTTTCGTCCGAACGCGTGTATCGGACGGTATTGCTGTTGTTTCCTGGAGTGCCTGCCATGTCATCTATGCCGCTTCCGTCCGCTTCGGATGGACCAAGTCTCTCTGAGTTGTTCGAGACTATCTACGTCAGGCTCAAAGAGCTGTCGACGTTGTTCATGCGCGCTCAGCCGGCGGGACACACTCTTCAGTCCACTGCGATTGTGCATGAGGCATTCCTCAAACTTGCCGATCGCGAGTCAACAGAATTTGAAAGCGAAGAACACTTCTTTGCCACGGCCGCCACGGTGCTCCGCAGCGTCCTGGTGGACCACGCTCGGCAGCGCAAGAGCAAGAAGCGCGGCGCTGGAAAGCGGGGAGCCTCCGTTGAACTCTTTGACCCAGAGGATGGCTCGGGCAATGCAGTGGGCGTGATTGAGCTGGAAGACGCCATGCAATCATTGGCAGTCGTGGATGTACGTGCCGCTCGCGTTGCTGAATTACGAATCTTTGGTGGCATGTCGATGGACCACGTGGCGCGGTTGCTGAGTACCAGCGTGCCGACCGCCGAGCGCGATTGGCGCTTTGCTCGAGCGTTCCTTGAAAAGCAGTACGGTCGGACCACCGAGTTGACCATAGTTTCAGAAGTCATTGCTATTGAGCCAAACACGAATCGATCAATTTCATGAGCCTCATCACCCCAAATCGCTGGAGCACCGTGCGCCGACTCTTTGAGTCAGCGATCGATATGCCAACCATGGAACGCGGTGCCTATCTCCAGGCCGAGTGCGCCGACGACTCAGACACTCGCCAAGAAGTGTTGGCCTTGCTTGCCGCGGACGAAGTTCCCTTTGACATGCCGGTGGATCGTGATCCCGACGGTCGCGGCCACACGGACGCCACAGAGAATTTCCCGGAAGTACTGGGATTCAAGATCATCAAGCGCATTGGCGCTGGCGGTTCAAGCCGCGTCTTTGAGGCAATTTGCCTTGAAAATGGCGCTCGCGTGGCCCTCAAGGTCATGAATTCAGGCTCCAACGGCCAGTCGCTGCTTCGGTTCCGCCAAGAGAGCCGAGTCTTGTCACGCCTTTCACATCCAGGCATCGTTCGTCTTCATGAAACGGGCCAGACCCAGGACGGACAGATTTACTTGGCGATGGACTTCATTGAAGGCCAGCGCATCGATGAGTGGTGCACAAGTCACGCACTCTCTGCGCAGGAGCGCGTTGCCGCAGTCTTGCAAGTGCTGGACGCGTTAGAACACGCACACGCTGCTGGCGTGATTCACCGCGACATCAAGCCGCACAACATCTTGGTGAATACGGAAGGTCAGGTTCATCTGGTGGACTTTGGGGTTGCGCGTTTGACGCGTGAAGATGGCAACCGCACGGGCTTCCACACAGAAACCGGCAACATTGTGGGCACGTTCGCTTACATGAGCCCGGAGCAAGCGGATGGCAAGGCAAGCCGGATTGGGCCTGCCACGGATGTCTATCAATCAGCGCTGGTGTTGTTCCTACTTCTAACTGGTCGTCTGCCCTATGAGGTTGAGGACCGCGGAGCCATGGCACTCTTGAAGGCTGTGCTGTTTGAACGACGCATGCTGCTTTCTGAAGTGGTCCCAGAGCTGAGCGGTGCGATCGAAGAAGTCATCAATTCCGCACTGAATGCAGATCCTGTGCAACGCCCGCAGACTGTCCAGCTCTTCGCTGCGCAGCTACAGCTAGCCCTAGCGCAGATGGACTGATGGTCAGATGAATGCCGGCGGGCTGATCTGATGAGTGACTTCCGCGGGGTGAGATTCGGCCTTGGATTCGCAGCGTGAGCCCGCGGTGAAAGCCCGCGGGCTTTTCGCTCGTTGGGTGTCGTCATGCCCAGTCATAGTGAGTCACACCGCGGCGCGCATCGGTACACAGCTTGTCGACTGCCCAACGCGCAAGACCAGCGGACCATTAAAGGTCTCGGCACGAAGCAAGAATCGGCCAGCGGTGAAGACCATCGGGTGCATGGCTGGATCGCGTGCGGTCAGGTCCGGGATCACCAGCTGTCCGAAAGCGTCAAGAATCGACACCTGCGAAGACTGGCGACCACATATGGCCCAGGCATCAAGCGCAATGGCGCCGCCTTCCGTGACGATCCACTCCACCTCAAGGGTGGCACGATCGTGGCCGGAAAGCGTGGCATGCATGAGTCCCGGTGCAAGGTCAAGGCACACGCTTCCGGGGGTGCCGTACGGCCGCAATTCAAAGCGGCGGTCCCCATCATTGATGCGAAGTAGTTCCCGTCGAACCAGCGATTCACCACCCACCATGATCGAAGCCTCGGCCGCGAGAAACATCATTCTCATGGATTGGGCAGAACCGGGGATTGGAATGATGTGGGGATGCACTACATACTTAAACACGAGATTCAGAGACGCCAACCATCACGCAGTCGTCCAATTCCTTCATGGTTTGGCACATTGTTCCTTAATAATTGAACCCCGACACTCTGGCGCGAGTTTTTTTCACCATTCCTGAGATTCCATGATGGGTGCGGGGGCTGATTTACGTTTCTGTCTGTAGAGGCTTTCGCCGCCGTTTATTTGGTGGCAAGCCTTGCCCCGATGCCCCAGCACGTCCGAGTGCTCTGGGGCTTTTCTCTTTTTACCAGTGAATCCCCCCTGTCGGCGCCGGGAGCGCTCGCCGTACGATCTCATATGAATCCCATGCCCACAGCAGCCACCGCCATGCGTCATCCAGAACCGCCCACTACTCCCGGCCTTGGCCGTGTCTACAACTTCTCTGCCGGTCCGGCGTGCATGCCAGAGAGCGTCTTGGCGCAACTCCGCGACGAGATCACCGACTTTGATGGCAGTGGCATGGGCCTTCTGGAGTTGAGCCACCGCGGTCCCGCCTACGACCGGATCTTGGCCGATGCATTTGCCAGTGTCCGCGCGTGTGCCGGCGTTGGTGCCGACTGGGAAGTGTTGTTCCTCCCAGGGGGATCGATGCAACACTTCTCTTTGATTGCCATGAACTTTGTGCCCAAGGCGAAAGCCGGCGCGGAACAACCGTGGGTTGCCTTTGCAGACACGGGGCTTTGGTCCCACAAGGGTGAAAAAGAAACAGCGTGTGTTCGTCCGACCAAGAAAGTGTTTGATGGCGCAACGTGCCGATTCGACCACGTTCCATCCGATGCTGAAATTGCAGACTGCACCGGCGCTGCGTACTTTGCCTATTGCTCGAACAACACGGTTGAAGGCACGCAGTTTGCGCGACCGCCGCACGTGGCGGCGCCGTTGGTGTGTGACGCAACCAGCGACATTTTCTCACGGCCGTTTGACCTCAATGCGCATGAATTGCTCTTTGCAAGTGGCCAAAAGAATCTGGGTGCCAGTGGCATCACCATGGTGCTTGTAAAAAAATCATTCTTGGAGCGCGCTGATACTTCGTTGCCACCGATGCTCAGCTATGCAAACTTTGCCAAGACCGAGTCACGCCCGAATACGCCGCCGACATTTGGCGTCCGGGTGATTGGCCTCATGGCACAATGGACCCATGAATTTGGCGGACCGGCGGCATTTGGTCCGCGCAATGCGGCCAAAGCGGCACACATTTACAAGGCGATCGATGGTAGCGGCGGCTTCTACCGTCCGTCCATGCGCGCGGATTGCCGCAGCGACATGTCCATCAGTTTCCAACTGCCCAGCGACGCGCATGTGGACCGGTTCGTAGCGGAAGCAGAGAGCGAAGGCCTGTGCGGACTGCGCGGTCATCGCGAGTGGGGCGGCATCCGTGCGTGCGTTTACAACGCGTTCCCGGCGAAGGGCTGCGAAGTGTTGGCAGACTTCATGGGCGCGTTTGCTAAACGGAACGGCTGATGGCAGCAGTAGTGGAAAAGTTGCCAGTGCGGAATTCGCGGGCCGTTGTTGTTCTATGGGTTGCCGCATTGCTCGTGGGTGCATTCATCATTCTGTGGCCAGTGTGGGCAGGGATCGTTGCAACCAACGACGACATCAAGTTTCTGCGCGAGCCGTCGTGCGCACTGCCAGTGTGGGATCGGGTGTGCGACGCGTGGACGCACTCCGCCAGCTTCCGACCATTGGAAATCAT
>JBILYM010000228.1:0-4062 GCA_044377725.1 Phycisphaerales bacterium | reverse complement strand
GGAATTGTCCGCACATTTATCTCACAGAATCCTTGACCTGCAATCCACGGATCAGACCGTTCGAATGACCCTGCGTGGTGATTCAGTGTGGACCGCCACGCAGGGCTCAGGAATTTGAGGAGGGCAAGCGATGTGTGACAAAATCGACGGCGAGCGCAACCTGGCCGGCAAGATCGCTGCCACTACATCTGGATGGCGACCAGTGCAGATTCAAATCCGCACTCCGGTTGCCGCTGATGCTGCTATGTATCGCACACTGCTTGGTGACCTGCCCGGTCTATCGATCGTGCGTGGGCCGCTCTTGGATGGGTGTGTTGCAGACGCTGTGATCGCACCGACGAATAGCTTCGGCTATCTCGATGCAGGGATTGACAGCGCGTTCGCGCGCCGGTTCGGTCCGCGTCTGCAACGCTCACTCCAACAGCGCATCGCCTGTGAGTTTGATGCTGAACTTCCGGTGGGTGAGGCAATCATCATTCCAACCGGCGACTTCACCATGCCGTTTATGGTGGCTGCACCGGCGACGCAGTTCCCTGGATACATTTCCGCGGAACCGTTGATGTACAGCGCACTTCACGCCGCGCTGCGGGCTGTCAATGCCTGGAACATCGCTGATGAGTGGCCACCAATTGAATCAATCGTCCTGCCAGACATGGCGCGTACCACCCATGGGTGGCGTGCCGAAACCTTGGTGCTGCAGGTTCGCGAGGCGCTCGAGGCGTGGAATCGTGCCCATGCCCTACCCGACCAGCAATCCCGCGCCGCATGAGTTGATTCATGCAGCGGTAGCAATCGGCGGCATTGGCGCGCCAATGCTTGCACACACCGCGCGCAGTAGTTCTGCTTCTTCCACCGTGGTTTGACCATCGGCAGCGACGCACGCAACACAGGCATCCACCAGCGTTCGCTTGGTGCCAAGTTTCGCGTGCGACAGGCGCTGCAGTGATTCATCAAGGCCGTCGAGGGTGCATAGATGTGCCGCCGTTTGCGCTGCGGGCAACAACGGTTCTGATCCCCGCGCCGCGCGCCATGCGCGCGCTACGCCCGCTTCGTCAGTGGCGCCCGACCACGCCATGACGCTCACCACCAACGCTACATCTGCAACTGTCGCGCGCGCGCTAGCGTCCTTCGCTCCGTTTGGCCCCTCAATTGCACCGCGCAAGATGACTCGGACCGTCCATTCCAAGCGGTCAACCTGCGAGTCCGTGGCTATGAGTTGCGCCAATACCGCGCGGAACTGCTGATATTGCACAGGCGAAAGTTGTGCCAGCGACGCCGCGCACAACTCGATGACCGGCAATCGTTGGCTTGGGGTGATCGCAGCAGTCTGCTGGAGCGCATCAGTGGCGCTGGCAAGTGCCGGATCTGTAGCGGCGATGCCGGCAAGCTGCGCCTGCCGTTCGCGCTTATCGCGCGAGAGAAGCAAAGAACAAATCACCGCCCGCGCACTGAATGGATTCTGAGCAGCGTCGACCACGGATTTGGGTAGCCCCGCCAGGAGGCTGTGCGCCATACCGAGGTCTTGTGGGCTGAGCGAGCCCATAGTGCGGCGCGCACCATGAATGGCCGCCGCGGAAACACCATGAAATGCAGCCATTGACGAGGCATGCGCGGTCGGTGTCGGCCGAATGAGTCCTACCGTCGCCGCTGCGGTCGCTGCGGCCGTTCCCCTCGTCGTCACTGCCGCCGTCACTCCAGCCTCCACCATCTTGGCACCACGAATACGTGCAATGCGCTCCTCGATTGGTGGGTGTGTTGAAAACAACGATGCAATTCCATTGGCAAAGAAGAAGTGGCTGAACTCCGCCGCTGCTGGTGCACTCAATTGACTGCCGGCACCGCGCGCAATCTTTTCTAATGCTCCGGCAATGCCATCGGGGTTACGCGTGTACTGCACCGCGCTGGCATCGGCAAGAAACTCACGCTGCCTGCTGACCGCCGACTGAATGATGCGGCCGAAGAAGTACCCAACAATTCCAATGATGAAGAGCGCAACACCAATTCCAAGTCCAATGGCTGCATTGCTGTTTTTGTCGCGCGATTGACGGGAATACATCTGCGAACGAATCAGAATTCGACCAACCATAGAAACCGCAAAGATTCCACCGAGCCACGCTACTAAGCGCATATTGAGCCGAGTATCTCGATGGAAAATATGGCTGAATTCATGCGCCATGACCCCCTGCAGTTCATCACGTGAAAGCGCATGGATACAACCCCGCGTCACACCAATCACTGAATCTTGCTCAGAATTTCCAGCCGCGAACGCATTAATGGTCTGGTCCTCCATGAGGTAGATCGGCGGAACCCGAACACCGCTTGCAATGGCCATCTCTTCAACCACGTTGAGGACCCGACGCTCGTCCGGATCGCGCGACCCGGGATCCACCTGTGTTCCGCCCATCGCCTGTGCCACCGCCGCACCGCCGTGGGACATCTGCGCAAATTTCACAGCCGTACCAACACCAACGACCGCAAGGACCGAGCCAACCGACAGCGCAAACATTGACGGATCAAAGACGTTGCCCCGCGACACTGTGAGTGAGAGCACAACATGCACACTCACTACCGTAGCAATGACACCCATGATGAAGAGTGCTACCAGCCAACTGGTATTGCGCTTCGCCCGTTCTTGGCTTTCAAAGAAATCCATTACCGGTCTCCGTGCGTCAGGAATCGATGGTGTTTCGTGGCGTTTCCGCAGAAGCGGACGCGCCGAAATCTACGTTTGGTAGCGCGCGCGCCGACTGGTCAGCTTCAAAGAGCGCGGCTGCTGTAAAGGAAAATAATCGCGCTACCAGCACGTCAGGGAAGACTGCCAGTTTGGTATTGAATGTCATCACCGCATCGTTGTACGCCTGTCGCGCAAACGCAATGCGGTTCTCAGTGCTCACCAACTCTTCTTGCAACTGCAGTGCATTGTTGTTGGCCTTGAGGTCTGGATATCGCTCCATCAAGATCATCAATTGCCCCAACATCGCCTGCAATACACCCTCTGCATTCGCCAGTGCGAGTGTCGCGCCTGCATCACCAGGGTTTGCGGTGACGGCACTGCGCGCATTGATAGCCGCGGCACGCGCACTGGTCACCGCCTCAAGAGTGGACCGCTCGTGTTGCATGTAGCCCTTCACTGTGGCTACCAGGTTGGGTACCAAATCATGGCGCCTGCGCAGCTGGACATCAATCTGCGAGAATCCATTCTGCACACGTACCCGGCGCGTCACCAGCCCGTTGTAAACCGCCATCAGCCAGATGGCAACAATGGCAATGGCGGTTCCGGCGGCCACTGCAGCCACCAGAACGGGCGAAACAGCAACGATTGTCGGGGCAGAATGCACGAACATATGCGTAGTTCTAGCATCGGGAACCATGATCGGCATTCCCCGCATTCTGGTAACCGGATTCGAGCCCTTTGCAGGCAGCGTCCTGAACCCCACAGCGCTGATTGTTGCGCGTTTAGCAGCTGAAGGAATCCCTGGCGCCATGATGCGTGCTGAAGTCCTACCGGTGGTGGGTGGTGTAGGACCCGGTTCAGCGCGGGCGAAGCTTGATGCCGTATTGGCGGAGTTTCAGGCTGACGCGGCGATTCACTTTGGTGAGGCGCATACTCGCAGTGAATTTAGCGTTGAACGCATCGCTATCAACCTTCGCGATTACCGCATTGCAGACAATGCGGGCGTCTGCGCGGAAGACACCCCGGTTGTGGAGGGTGCACCTGCCGCACACTTCGCAACCCTTCCAATGCGAGCGATCGTGGACGCTGTCCGTGTTTCAGGTGTTGCAGCGGGGACTTCTTTGACTGCGGGTAGCTATCTCTGTAACGAGGTGATGTTCCATTCACTTGAACGGAGTGCGGCCACGGGTTGGCCGGCAATCGCGGGATTTATCCATGTTCCGCAGTTGGAAGAGCAGTTTGCCACTCGGCCAAACGATGCAAAGCCGATGTCTGCACACGACTTGATGATTGCTACTCGTGCGGCGATTGGTGCCGTTATGTTCCACCTTCGAACCATGCCACGCGGGACCATGCCTGACCGACATCGACGGCGATTGGGTTAAACG
>JBILYM010000226.1:0-4067 GCA_044377725.1 Phycisphaerales bacterium | reverse complement strand
ACTGCGTGTAGCCCTCAATGGAAAGGATCAGTCCCACCATCAGTCCGGTGAGCGCCACTACGGGTATGGATGCAGTGCCAACTTCCAGAAGCAGCGGTGCCAGTTCTCGCCAGCGCAGCGTGGCGCGTGGCGATCGAATCAGGGCGCCGAGTGCTTGCCCGGAGAAGCGCACGAACAACCCGAACCGTCCGATCGCGTCATGAACGCGAGATCCAAGCGCGGAGACTGGGGCGAACGCAGCAATCGGCATCCGGGGAGTTTAGGGATGCGCTCCGGATTGGGTGCGCGTGCCATGCGACGCCATGCCATGCCATGCCATGCCATGCCATGCCATGCCATGCCATCCCATCCCATGCCATGCCATGCCGCGGGATCCGCGCGGGAGTGCCACCGCAAAAACACCGCGGGCCCAGCATTTCGGCTGGGCCCGCGGGAAGTGTTGTAATCAGCGCAGCGTCAGTCCGCTGCGTTCATCGGTTAGGGGCAGTTGCCCCAAGCGCCAAGGAGAATCCCCAAGTCCGCGCCGTTCCCGATGCCGTCACCGTTGAGGTCGTAATCGGGGCCGCCCCAGCCGCCAAGGAGCATTCCCAAGTCCGCTCCAGCGACGACGCGGTCGCCGTTGAAGTCAGCCGGGCAAGGAAGGGCCGTGCAGTTGGCAGCGCATCCAGCGGCGGCAGTTACGCAGATGGCATCCCATCGCACCGTGGTGCAGAAGGGATCAAGACCGCCCACGTAGGCGCAGCAGCAGGCGTCAGCGCAGAAGGCATTGCCGTGAGCAACAGCGCAGTCGCCAGCAGTTGGGTCGCCGCAGGTGTAGGTGGGGGCTGCGTAGTTCAGCGATCCCGGTGTGTCCTGTTGGCCAACGGTGGTGGAAGCAACACCGATGAACCAAGTGCCGTCTGCTTGCTTGATACCCATGGTTGGGCCGGCGTAGCTGGTCACGATGGTGTCGGAGTTCACTGGATTGGACAGAAGCAGCACGTTGTCGAAGCGGTTGTTACTGGTGGTGCTGGTGGCGAGGCTGAATGTGCACTTCAGGTAAGCATCAGCCGCACCGTCGATCGCGGTCAGCGCAGCGAGCGTCTTCACTGCAAAGCTCGTCGTGAAGGGAGTGATGACGTCGATATCAGTCCAATCGACTCCGTTGATGCTGTACGCCCACTGATGGGTTGTAAAGCCGGTGGTTGCATTGGAAGTACGCGTGGCGTAACTCAGGGTGACGCCCTGAACGGCAGCCATGGAGAACTTGAAAGTCA
Source organism: Phycisphaerales bacterium (assembly GCA_044377725.1). GTDB lineage: Bacteria > Planctomycetota > Phycisphaerae > Phycisphaerales > SM1A02 > UBA966. Next base: position 2,811 of record JBILYM010000226.1, on the reverse strand, counting down.
CTGACTGACCATTCGCTGCGCTGCCCACCAAGGCGATGGATGACGTAGCGGAGGTTGCTGGGTCAAGACCGTTGCCGCCTGCAGCGGTGCCGGTGGCGTTGAGGCCCGTTCCGGTGAACGCGTTGAGCTGCGTGGCTTGCGCCCAGTCGCTCGAACCGTTGGTGCCGTCGAGATACATGGTTCCCACACCAGCGTTGGACTTGTACAACTTTGGCGTGTTTGGTGCAACGGCCGCGGCCGTTCCACCATTAGTGTTCGTTGTGGTCTGGTAGTCCCAGCCCGCGATCACCGTGCCGCTGGTGGCGGTGACGATAGTGCGCGAAATGTACGGCCCGCAGGTGTTGGGGCTGTACCACCAGTCTTGGCCAGCAGCTGGAGTGTTGCCGTTGGTTTCCTTGAATGCAACGCTGTCCAAGATGGCGGACCATGGAGTGATGTCAAGAACGCCGTCATCGTTGGTGTCAAGATCCTGACCGCCAGCGCCGCTGTTCGGTGCGCGCGTCTGGAAGGTGTCGGTGCCGGTGAAGTCAGAGACAAGCAGGAACGTCATGTTGTCGGGTGACTCGAGCTGCGTGTCGCCTGCGCTGCCGGTTGGAGTCTGGTAGCCCCACGGGAGATTCGTTGCAGCTGGGTCGATGGCGAACGGGAATGCGCCGCTAGCTGGATCTGGACCTGGAACGGGCGGCACTGCGTTTGTGGCGTAATTTGGATTGGCTCCAGAGTTGTGGAGAAGCAAGTAGCCGTTCGATCCAATCACATCAGTCGCTGCAAAGCGGTAGAGCCACTCGACGACGCCAGTCCTGGTGATCACGGCTCCCGTCGAGGTTCCGTCGCCAAGGACGACGATGGTGAGTCCGGCGAGTGAAGCGCCGGGAGTACCCTTGAGTTCGATGTATTCAGCGTTACCAGCTCCAGTGCGAATCTCGTTAATCGTTGTTGACTGAGCAAGGGTGGCAGCCGTCATGCTGAGGGCGGCGGTGCCCATCATCGTGATGAATCGCATCGTGATAATCTCCAGGTATGGCTTCTAATAACTGACGTCGAGTGCCTGCCGTATACAGAGCGAGGCTGACAACGAGTCTAACTCGACAGTGCAGAAACGCACACATCAAATGGATGGTTCACTAAACATGCGGTTACTCGGACGTTATTTTCGTGTTCAGACGAACCATCGATGGATGGTCGCAGGGATTGTTGCGGTGATTCTCAGCAGCATTCTGGGCTGGGGCATGCAGTGCTGGCCGGGCGTCCCAGGGCGAGTCATTTCAGATTCCCAGTCCGATTCTGAGTTTGATTCCGAGCGTGCAGCAGCCGATTTACAGGCGTTCATGGGCCCCGGAGAGCCTCGCGTGGCGGGTACGCCAGAGGCCGCCGCGGGGCGGGATCGGCTGGTTGAACTGCTCACTGCCGTGGGCCTTTCCGTGGATCGTCAGCCCATGCGGATTGAGCGCCGGGCAGGGGGTGTGGACCTGGAAAATCTTCTGGTGCGGGTGCCGGGTCGAACGGCCGGGCCGGCGCAGGTCCTGGTGGTGGCGCACACCGACAGTGCCCCCGGCGCGCCCGGGGCATCGGACGACGGGGCCGGCGTGGTGGCGGCGTTGGGCATCGCGCGCGCACTACTTTTGGACCCGCCGCAACATGATGTACTGATCTTGCTGACTGACGGTGAAGAACGCGGACTCTTGGGCGCGCAGGCGTTCGCCGCGAACATGACGCAATCACCGATGACTGCTTCGCTTCGGGCGGTCGTCAATATGGACGCGCGCGGAGCAGCTGGACCGGCCTTCATCTTTGAGACCGGCCCGCAGACCGCGTGGCTTGCGGACCTGATGGCGGAGCGCGTGGCAGCGCCGCGCACCAATTCACTCATGGGTGTTGTCTACGGTGCCATGCCCAACGGCACCGACTTCACGGTGTTCTTGAAAGCGGGCATGACTGGATTCAACATCGCATTCATTGGTGATGTTGCCGCCTATCACACACCGCTCGATACGGTGGAGCGTCAGTCGAAGTATTCGCGCAACCACATGGGGCGCACCGGGCTTGCATTGGTGCGTGCACTTGATGAGCGGTTGCCAGCGGGTGAGATCCCCACGGCACGATCAGTCTTTGGCGATGTGTTGGGGCAGTTCATCGTTCGATGGCCGGAGCAGTGGACGTTAGTGATCGTGATCGCCAGCGCGCTGACGGTGGCAGTGGTTGCCGCATGGAATGCAGTGCGTTCCACCGCGATGCGGCGTTCAGAGCCGGGCGCCGTGCAACGTGCGCGCGCGCCTGGCCGAGGTGCGGCACTGGTGTTGCTGGTGGTGTTCGTGCAAACCTGCGTGGTGGCTGCCATCGGTTGGAGTTTCCAATTGGCCGCGCAGTCGGCTGGGCTGACCATGGCAAGCGCCGGACTGCGATTGCAGGTGTTGAACGCGCTGCTCTTGGTGGCTGCGATGGCCGTGGCGATCGGCGTGGGCGCTTGGCTCGCGCGGCGACGCATCGACCCGTGGAGCGCGCTGTTGGGAGCGTGGGTTCCCTGGTGGGCCTTGGCGGGGACGGCGGCAGTGCTTGCGCCGGCGGCGTCATTCCTCTTTGTCGTCCCAGTGGTTACCCTTGCACTGGCGACCGGATCGTCGGTCATCGCCGGGAGGCTGGTGGGTCGTAGTAGTCCGGATGTACGGCCCGTGGCCTTCATGGGGTTACTCGGTGCGATGGTGATACTTGCGCCGATGGAGCCAGCGTTCGTTGATGCGCTCGGGTTTCAGTTTGGCTGGCTGAATGGTGTGCGCGCGGCGTTACTTGGTGTAACGCTTGTTCCGCTGGTGG
>JBILYM010000225.1:0-4074 GCA_044377725.1 Phycisphaerales bacterium | reverse complement strand
TGCCGCAGCCATCGCGCGCCGCGAGCCTGACTTTGCGCAGACCGAGCTCGGCAAGCGCTGGGTTCGTACCGCGAACGGTACGAGCGCGCCAGTCACGGCATAAGTACGCACTGCAATTCAATTGAAAATAAATCCCCTTCCGCGAGGAAGGGGATTTATTTTTTGTTGCATGTTTTTCGCAGGTCGCTTCCTGCCACCTCGCCTCGCTTACTCCGGCGTGGCAATGACCCGCACTTGGTAGATGGTTCCCACACGTTCGGTCTCCATGCTCATGCCTTCCGGGAGTGCCGGTAGCAGCACGCGCCGGAAATCACCTACCAATCCGCTCGAAAGGATCACGGTCCATTCATCGCCGATGCTTGGCTTGTAGTCATCAAAGGCCACTCGAAGTGTTCCATCAAGGAAGCCTTCGCCAAAGAGCACCAACATCGAAGTGTCCTCGGCGGAGGCAGGATCACGGAGTTTCACCACCATGGCGTCGTGATGGTTCATCACAAACGGACCGTTCTCAATCTTGACTCCATCAATGAGCCAGGTGTGATCCGCGGACGTTTCGTCGTCAGTGGACGCTTCCATTTCCTCGGGCGTATCGGAGCCGGTACTCACGCGTCCACTTGCATCCACCGAACCACCCGTAGCAGCCCCGTCGCCTGCAAGCAGCATGCGGAACGATGACACGCGGGTGCCAGTATCCGATGCGCTCGATGGCGACAATCCAAGTGTGCAGACCGCTCGGACCGTGTAGGTGTAGATGATTCCGGCGACGGCAGAGGTGTCGTTGTAATTGTTTACTCCGGCGTTCAACTCAACAGAGGTTCCGCTCGCCGTGCGCGTCACTAGATAATTCGTTGCACCTGTTGATGCGGTCCAAGTGAGTGCGACGCGATCGGGCAAGTTGTCTGACGCCAACAAGTTCGTCGGAGCTGCCAATGGGCGCCACCCCATATCCGAACCAGGCATTGAAAGGCCAAGCGATCCGTACGCGCGCACGCTGTAGGTGTATGAAGAACCCGGAATCGCTGTGGTATCGAGATAGGTAATCACTTTCTTCCCAAGCGAAGCGATCGGCACCGGAGACCCGCCTGTGGCCGCTCGATAGACGACATAGCTACTCGCCTTGCTGGCCTTCGGCGCCAATACCCATGTCAACTGAACTCCGGTCTGAAGTGTTCCATCAGTTGCAACCACGGCGGATGGGCCAATGGTGGCCTTCCAACCGACGTCCTGCCGGCCACCACTTGTGGCCGTGGAGATGCGAACAACGTAGGTGTACGCCTTACCTGCCTTCGGAACTGCGGAGTCCACGTAGGTCAACACGCCGGCTCCCACCGTACCAATCACCTTGGGTGTCTTGGATCCCTCGCCGCGCAGAATGGTGTACGCGCTGGTTCCACCTGTCGGCACTGTCCATGTCAGTGTCACATTGCTTGACGATGTTCCGTCCGTTGCAGCGAGCGTGAGCGGCGATGCATTCGCGGCAATCCAGCCGACGTTCGGCTCACTGAATCCGCCAACGCCCAGCGTGCACTTTGCGCGCACCCGGTACGCATAGGAAACCCCTGTGTTTGCTTGAGTATCGACGTAGGTGAGTGGGCTCACGGTTGCAATCGGTACGGTGCTCGATGTGCCGCGGTAGATCTCGTACGTAGTAGCACCCAAGACCCCGTTCCACGTCAGTGTCACACCGGTGGTGCTCGTGCCGTCAGTTGCTGCCAAAACCGGGCTTGCGAGACCGCGCCAACCGGTGGCCGTTGCGCAAGTCACCGAGATGGTTCCCGCAGCCGATACTGGGTAGACGCGGTACGTGAGCAAGACTCCGGGGGTCGGTGATGTATCCACGTACTGCGGCGTGAATGATGTGCCAAGCTGCGTCTCTACGCCGTCGGCAACGACAGAAATCTTGTAACTCGCGGCGCGCGTGACTGCCGGCCATGCAAGCCCAACACCGCCAACGATCGTGCCCTGCGTAGCGTTCAATGAGCTTGGCGCTGCAACCGTCTCGCACGAATCAGGAATGCCGTCAAGATTGACGTCGTATTGCCCAACGCCCGTGCTCCACATCGCCAATTCGCACGCATCTGGGGTGCCGTCTGCATCGCAGTCGGGCTGCACGTGCCAACCGATCTTGACATATCCGGGGGTCACATTAAGCGCATACGAGTACCACGGTGCGCCAATTGCAAATTGATCGTGACCGAGCGCCACGCCCTGTCCAAATCGAGTGAGCGCCCCGCCCGTTCCAGAGATCGTTGAGAGATAGTCCCAGCCTGCTGGCCGCAATACATACTGGTCGACCGTCGCTCCGATCGGATTCCCGATCAGTGCACTTCCCTCATGAATGGCCATGGTGTTGGTCAAGACAACATCCGTGGGTGGATCGCCGCCGAATGCTTGCGTTGCATTTGCTGTGGTGAAGGATCGATACACGGGAATCCCGGCGACCGCTTCATATTCCCACACTGCATCGGAGTTTCCAAGACGCTGTTCACGCACGAAAATCGACGTTCCCGCGCCAGCCGAATTCTGACTTCCCGCGGCCAAGTCTGTTCCAAAGGTGCCGGTTCCGCCGGGGCTCTTGATGTGCGCGGTGCCGTTCCACGCGCCCGCGCCGTCGCGCTTGTACGCGTACAGCGAACCTTCCCTGCCACCATCACTGGAAAGGATTTCCCACGGAGCGGTGATCAGTAGGTGCGAGTTCACCAACGCCACGCTCCATCCAAAGTACTTGTCGTCCGTAGCAGTGGCCTCTAAAGGATCGAACTGGCGAAGCAATGAGTAGGTTCCCGCGGGATCACGCCCGTAAAGGAACACCACCCCGCGCTTGTAGCCCGCTGAATTGATTGCCCCGGGAGCGCCGACAGCAAGGAATCCATCGCCCAAGGCGACACTCATGCCGAAGCATCCGTTGGGAAGCCCAACCGGCGAGACAATCGTCTGCAGCCATGTCCAGATGCCAGCCGTCGAACGCGTGTACAAAACCACGGCGCCTTGATTCGAATTATGGAACGGAGCACCGACCACCGCGACTGCGTTGTCGGTGGCGATTTCACTGCCGAAGCCGCTTGAGAGCAGGAGCGTGCTCGGACGAGCCAACTGACTAACGAGGGCATAGGCGCCCAGATCGCCACGGCGATAGACAAACGTCGTTGCGACCCCAGCCCCGGGAGCCCCAACAATGACATCGGTTCCAGCCACGCATACGGCGGCCCCAACCAGTGCGCCATCGGTTCCAGCCACGAAGCTCGGCGTGCCAACAAACGCCCCAACGCACGAACTCCCCGCCGCTGCCCCCCGCCCGCCCGCACCGAGCGCCACGACGAGGAAAAGTGCAACCAGCGATGGCAACCGAAAAAGGTGCTGAATCATGTGTTGTGGGCTCAGGTATGGACGGCTTCCCGATTGGAAGCCTTTCGGCTAGTATCTTCGATCCGCTCGGCAGGCGAGCGGGGTTTCAGGATACGGGTCAGATTCCGTTTCCCGAAGCCAGTTTCTGACATTTCTTAGCATGCCGATGTAGCTCAGGTGGTTAGAGCGAGGGATTCATAAACCCTAGGTCGGCGGTTCGACTCCGCCCATCGGCACTCCAGCGCCCGTGCACACCATTCCAGACCCAGATTCGCCGCAAACGACCATCGAGCGGATCACCCTGCTGTACGCCATGGAGGCGGAAGGCATGCCGCTGGTGGAGCGGCTGAAACTCACCGAGCAGCCAGCGGTGGACCCCAATTTGACGCAGCGGCACTTTGCGGGCACGGTTGGCACTGTTTCCATCGATCTCCTCATGAATGGCGTCGATCCGCGCTGTGGCACCGATCGCATTGGAACAGACGCCGCCACGCTGGCCGGGTTCATTGCAATTCGAAAGTTTGCACCAGATCTGGTCATCAATGCCGGCACATGTGGCGGCTTTCAGGCGCGCGGCGGGTGCGTTGGCGACATCTACGTTTCTGAGGGCGACTGCCTGTTTCACGATCGCCACATCGCACTCCCGGGCTTTGCACTGCAGGCGCGGGGCCAGTGGCCAGTGACGCCTGCCAAGCACCTGGCGGCCGCCATGGGCGCCAAGTCCGGCAT
>JBILYM010000224.1:0-4077 GCA_044377725.1 Phycisphaerales bacterium | reverse complement strand
GGCGGCATGCCGACGCGCAAACTCTCCACGAAATCATGATCGAGCGTGCGGAACGTGCTCTCTTCGTCATCGGCGCCAGCAAGCTGCTCCGTGAACTTGGAAAGTTGAATATCTGGATCGTTGAGTTCCGTGTACGCCGGTCCGATTTCCATACCGGCGATAAACAAGTCCCAGCGCTCAGCAATCTCCGGGTGCGCGCGGTTGGGGCGCGTCAACGGACTGATGGCGCTTGGATAGTCAAGCACGAACGTGGGCCGCGCCGGATCAATGAGCGCCTCGGCCTTCTCTTCAAAGAGATGATTGACCAGTAGCCAGTGATCAAGCGTGGCAGCCTTATCAATGTGATGCGCGATTCCGGCGGCACGCACCTGTGCCTCATCGCGCATGTCAAAGCCGAACGCACGCATGAAGAGTTCTTCGTAACGCACGCGCTCAAACGGCGCGCGATAGTCAATCTGCAACGCCCCAAATGGAAGCACCGGACCCGCACCGCGCTCCGGGCACTGCGCCATCGCACACGCCACGTGATGCACCAGGCTCTCCACCATCTCCAACATGGTCATGTAATCGCCGAAAGCCTGGTACGCCTCCATAGCGGTGAATTCTGGGTTATGGCTGCGATCCACACCTTCGTTGCGGAAGTTGCGATTGATTTCAAAGACCTTGCGCATGCCGCCCACCATGAGTCGCTTCAGATAGAGCTCCGGCGCAACGCGCAGAAAGAGCTGCATATCAAGGGCATTGTGCGTGGTCACAAACGGACGCGCCGCTGCGCCGCCGGCAATCGGCTGCATCATCGGGGTCTCTACTTCCAGATAGCCGCGTGCTTCCATGAATCGGCGCACCAAGCTGACAATCTGCGAGCGCTTCTCAAAGGTTCGCACCGTCTCTGGATTGGCGAACATGTCCATGTACCGCTTGCGGTAGCGAATCTCCGCGTCTTCAAGGCCGTGCCACTTTCCGGGCGGCGGAGCCATGCTCTTGGTGGCGATCTCTATCGTGGAAGCCCAGATGCACGTCTCGCCCTTGTTGGTGCGACCGATCGGACCTTCAGCAACGACCAGGTCGCCGTAGTCAAGCATCTTGGCGAGCGCAAACTCCGCATCGGAAACATTGGCCTTACTCACGGTGACCTGTAGGTCTCCCGATGAATCGCGCAGCCAGAAGAACACCAACTTGCCCAAGTCACGGTGCTGCATGACGCGGCCGGCAATGCGAACGCGGGCGCGGTGGTCAACGGTCGGCGCGGTGGGATCAGCCTTGCGCGCCTGTTGCGATGCGTCAAAGGCGAGGTGAGTTGCCTCATCAAAGCGCGCTCGCGCCGCGGCGGCGGACTCCAACTCATCCACACGTCGCCCGTACGGCTCGATGCCGACGGAGCGAAGTTGCTCCAGCTTTGCGCGCCGAGCGGCAACGAGTGCGCCCTCGTCCTCCGGGGTCGAAGGCTGGTTTGCGTCGGGGTTTGGCTGCATTGCGCTGGGCGTGTTAGTAGTCACAGACGACGAATCCTAGCAGTGGAACGCAGGACGATCGGCATGGTGCGCATGGATTCAGGGAGTGCGGATCGCCCGTTAGACTTCAGGTGATGCCGCGCAATCGACGAAGCATGGTTGATACTGAAGTGATCGCTCCGAATCTCAAGCGGAAGTACTCCGGCGTCACGTCCACGGTTGCGGCCCTGCTGCCGATCCAAGAACGCGAACTGCGTATTGCCACCATCGGCCCGCGCCTCCCCCTCGACTGGCCCCAACTCGGCGCCATGGATGTGCTCCGAAACATTCGAACTCCAATCGCGGGAAGGCCATTTCGCATCTGGCACGCGCGCCGCAATGGCGAGATGCTGGCGGGGGTGGTTCTCAAGTGGATGAGCGGCAAGAAACTCAAGCTGGTCTTTACTTCCGCCGCGCAACGCGAGCACACGCGTTGGACGCGCGCCCTGATTCGACGCATGGATGCGGTCATTGCGGTCTCGCCGGAATCTGCTTCCTATCTCAAAGTGCCCTGCACGGTGATCTCGCACGGCGTGGACACCAGCAAGTTTCATCCGTCGCCCGATCGCGTTCAGGAATGGAAGGCAGGTGGAATGCCGGGGCGCTACGGAATTGGCATCTTTGGTCGCGTGCGTGCGCAAAAGGGAACCGATCGCTTTGTGGATGCCATGTGCGCGCTGCTGCCCAAGTACCCCGATTTCACCGCGGTGATTGTTGGGTCGATCAAGCCGGAGGAATTGGCTTTCGTTGCGGATCTCAAGTCGCGCGCTGCTGCTGCCGGAGTGGCATCACGGATCGTGTTTCTTGGTGAATTGCCCATGGAAGAAGTACGCGCCTGGCTGCGCCGAGTGATCGTGAACGTTTCACCACAGCGCTGGGAAGGATTTGGGCTGCTGCCACTGGAGGCAGGCGCAAGCGCCACCACCACTGTGGCCACGCGCGTTGGTGCGGCGCCGCGACTCATTGTCAACGGAGAGACCGGCTATTTGGTGGACAAGGACGACATGGCGTCGCTCGAGGCGCGGCTTGATGGGCTGATGGCTGCACCAGAAGCAACCATCTCGATGGGTATCACTGCGCATCGTCATGTTCTTGCGGGATTCTCAATCGAACGGGAATCGTCAGCCATTCGCGCGGTCTATGACGGATTGTGGCAACAATCGCTATCCTTGCCGCCCCAACCACCATGTCACACTCCATCAAACGCATCGGCGTACTAACCGGCGGCGGCGACTGCCCCGGTCTCAACGCAGTCATACGAGCTGTTACCAAGACTGCCATCTGGAAGCATGGCATTGAAGTCTTCGGCATTGAAGACGGATTTCAAGGTCTCATTGAGGATCGCGTTCGCCCACTGAGCGCACGCGATGTCAGTGGAATTCTCACGCGCGGGGGCACCGTGCTTGGTTCAAACAACCGCGCCAATCCACGCCGCTACTGCGTGCGTGTTGACCCGACCACCGGTCCCGTGTGGGAAAATGTCACTGACCGATGCGTGGAAACTGCCCACCGCCATCAACTTGATGCAATCATCGTCATCGGCGGCGATGGCACCATGGCAAGCGCTGCTCCGCTGGTGGAGAGCGGCGTAAACATCATTGGCGTTCCTAAGACCATCGACAACGATATTGTCGGAACGGAAATCACCTTTGGATTTCTGACCGCCGTCAACACCGCCACGGAAGCGCTCGACAAACTGCAGTCCACTGCGGACAGTCATCACCGTGTCATGGTGTGTGAAGTCATGGGCCGCAATGCTGGATGGATTGCACTCACCGCTGGAGTTGCCAGTGGTAGTGACATCATCCTGCTTCCCGAAATTCCGTTCGACCTTGATCACATCTGTGAGAACATCGATTTCCGCATGAATAAGGGCCCGGGCTTTGCGATCATCGTTGCCGCCGAAGGCGCGCGCCCGCGTGAAGGCAAGCAGATGGTCGATCGCGTTGATCCAACTTCGCCGGATCCAATTCGCCTTGGTGGCATTGGTCGCTGGGTGGCTGACGAAATCGCCAAGCGAACCGGCGTGGAGACACGTGCCAGTGCATTGGGTCACATCCAGCGCGGCGGCGGGCCGATTCCGGCTGATCGCATCCTTGCCACGCACTTTGGATACCACGCCATCAAGACACTTCTGGAAGGCAAGCGGAGCCGCATGGTGATGCGTCAAGGCAACGTGTTCGGTGATGTTGACATCATGCACGCTGTTGGAAAGCAGCGCTTGGTGCCCCTGAATAATCCACTTATCGAGGCCGCTCGCGCCATCGGTACGGGGTTCGGTGATGGCCGAACGCCGGAGCCAGCGCCGGCAACCAGTGAAGACAACCACTCGGTAGTTGTCTAGCATCGCGCCCATGTTCACTGATGCACTCGCGTCGATCGACGCGTTCACCCCAGCGCACTGGTCGCTTGCAGCACTCCTGGCATTCGGGTGTGGAAGCATCCCATTTGGACCGATCGTTGCGCGCATGAACGGCGTGAACCTGCGCACGGTTGGTAGTGGAAACATTGGCGCCACCAATGTTTCGCGTGCACTTGGATGGAAATGGGGCGTGTTGGTGTATCTACTTGATGCGGTCAAGGGTGC
>JBILYM010000223.1:0-4090 GCA_044377725.1 Phycisphaerales bacterium | reverse complement strand
CGCTCAATGACTTCTGGCTTACCAACGGTCAGCTCAAAGCCTTCGCGGCGCATATTTTCCAAGAGCACGCCCAGGTGCAACAGTCCACGTCCCGAGACTCGGAACTCATCAGAGCCATCGCCTGGCGATACGCGCAGCGCAACGTTTCCGCGCAACTCGCGCTCAAGCCGCTCGGCGATCTGCCGGCTAGTGACAAACTTGCCTTCCTTGCCGACCATTGGGCCGTCATTGATTCGGAAGACCATGTGCAGCGTGGGCTCGTCGACCTTGACGCGTGCCATCGGCGTTTGATTCTCGATGTCCATCAAGGTGTCGCCGATTTCGATATCAGGAATACCTTCAATCGCGCACAGGTCGCCTGCACGAATCTCTGAAACTTCGCGGCGGCCCAGGCCTTCAAAGCGATTCACCTTCATGACCTTGGCCTTCTTCACAGTGCCGTCAGACTTGCTGACAGCTACCTGCTGGCCGGCCTTCAAGATGCCGTTATAAACGCGACCGATGGCGATTCGACCAACGTATTCGCTGTAGACAAGGCTGGTGACCAACGCCTGAAGCGGAGCGTCGACATTCTCGGCTGGTGCAGGAACGTGCTCAGCGATCATGCGGAACATGTCATGCACGCCCTTGTCACGGACGTTGATATCGCGGTTCGCCCAGCCAGCGCGACCCGACGCGTAGATCACCGGGAAGTCCAACGCAACATCGTCAGCGCCAAGATCCACCAAGAGGTCAAACACTTCGTCAATGACTGCCGATGGTCGACCATCGGGACGATCAACCTTGTTCACTACCACGATCGGACGCAGACCAAGCTCGAGTGCTTTGCCAAGGACGAACCGCGTCTGCGGCATCGGTCCTTCGACGGCGTCAACAAGCAGCAGGCATCCATCAGCCATGCGCAACACGCGTTCCACTTCGCCACCGAAGTCGGCGTGGCCGGGTGTGTCAAGAATATTGATACGGAACTCTTGTCCCTCAAGGTCGCCGGTGCCGGCTCCGAAGACGTAGTTCACGGCGCAGTTCTTCGCCAGAATGGTGATTCCGCGCTCACGCTCAAGCGGGTTGGAATCCATAACGCACTCTTGCTCCGGAGCGCCGACCTTAAAGGTACCGGCCTGCTTGAGGAGCGCGTCCACAAGCGTGGTCTTACCGTGGTCAACGTGAGCGATGATGGCAACATTGCGAAGCGGCATGCGGTGGGTCCGTTGGTGATTGCGAAGCCACATCCGTGGACAGCGCGGGGAGCCCCGTAGTGTACCGAAACAATGCGCAGTACCCAAGCAGAATTCTCACATATCGGCGGTTCGGGCCGCTGCGTGGACTGTGTTGGTATGGCTAAGGCGCTGCCAAATCACTCGAACACTTCACTGTGGCGTGACGCAACAAACGCGGATTATGACTGAATTGTGGCGTATTCGAAGTGAGTTGAGTCGTCCAACCGCCCCCTCCGTTGCGCGCGGTCGAAGTGAATGCAGTCGTCCAACCGCCCCCTCTGTTGCGCGCGGGACCCTCGGACGCGGACGGCTGCGCTCCACAAGGTTCCGCTTAGCCTCGGGCGAAACTGTTCGTCCGGTTGGCACCCACGGGGCGTACGTCTAACTGCCGGACTTCTCAGTTTCACACGCCGCTTACCGAGGATCCCGTGCTCACTGCGGGGGCTCGCACACCGCAATCACGTTGACAACCAGGGGTTGAAACCCGCTCACCTGGCCGCAGGCGCCGGAGAGGATAGGGCCGCGCTCAGCGGCCATCCTCGTAAGGCGGATGCGGGCCAGTAGACAGGCGTTATGCATCAACGCAAGCCAGTACGCAAACGTAATGCAACATAGCCGTCAGTACGCAAGCATGATGCAACCGCGCCCCGTGTTACAGCCCGTACATAGCCGGCACCTTTGCATGCAGGTGCCGCATGAATGGCTCCGCACTCAGCGGCGCACCAGTCACGTGTTCGCAGAGTGCCGCACTGAGGTGCCGACGCCCGTGCCGATGAATGTTGGTGTTCAGCCAGCCAAGGAGTGGCCGGAACTCGCCGCGGGCAAAGCCGTCATCAAGACCAGGAATCACCTCACGTGCGCGCTCAAAGAACTGCGCCGAATACAGCGTTCCCAGTGTGTAGGTTGGGAAGTAACCGATCATGCCGCCCGACCAGTGCACGTCCTGCAGACATCCCCGACGATCATCCGGAACGGTGAGTCCCAGGTAATCCTTGTAAAGACGATTCCACTCAGCAGGCAAATCCTTGACATCAAGGTCGCGTGAAATCATGGCGCGCTCCAACTCAAAGCGGATCATGACGTGCATGTTGTAGGTTGTTTCGTCAGCATCGACGCGAATGAATCCCGGCTCCACCACGTTGGCTGCCTCGTACATCTGCTCCACGGAGAACCCGTCAGCGGCCGATCCGAAGTACTCGGGCATCTGCTTCTTCGCCCACGTGAAGAACTGTCGGCTGCGGCCCACTTGGTTCTCCCACAGACGGCTCTGGCTTTCGTGAATGGAGAGGCTGACCGCCTCGCACATCGGAGTGGAAATCCAGTCCTGGTCGAGCCCCTGTTCGTACATTCCGTGGCCGGTTTCATGCATGGTGCTTCCGAGACCGTCGAGCATGCAATCAGCGGAATAGCGGCTGGTCATGCGAACATCACCACCGTGGCTACCTCCGCAGAACGGGTGCGTGCTGCGGTCCAATCGTCCGCGTTCAAAGTCAAATCCGATCGAACCACTGACGAAGCGCGCGAAGCGTTCCTGTGCATCAATGTCCATCGGATGCGAATTGAACGAGTTGTCCGGTCGGCGCGGCGCACCCTTGACGGCATCAATCAGTGGTTGCAGGCGTTCGCGCAGTGGCGTGAAGACACCTTCCACGTACTTGGCGGTGCAACCGGGTTCAAAGCCGTCAGCAAGCGCATCCCAGCGCTCTCCTGTGCTGCGATTCCAGCCGAAGCAATCAGCCTTCTGCTTGTTCAAGTTGACGATCTTCTCAAGCCACGGGCGAAACCGTGCAAAGTCGCTCGCCTTGCGAGCCTGCGCCCACTCGTGCTGCGCAATGCTGGAAACCGAGGCTAGTTCCTCAACGAGCGCAGCTGGAAGCTTGGTGGCGCGCTCCCAGTCGCGACGGAATTCACGAATGTTCACTCGATCAGGGTGCGTCTCCGGAAGGTTTGTGGTTGCTTCCGCTGCTGCCTCCAGCAATTCGCCCAGTCGCTTGTCGGTGGCCATGCCGTGCTCAAGCCGCGCCAATTGCGCGAACTGCCGAGCGCGGTGCGCGAGGCCGCCGTTCGGCATCATCGTCTCCTGGTCCCAACCAAGGATCGCTGCAGTGCTTCCCAGGATCCGGGCTTCACGGGCCAGCTCAGTGGCAGCAATGACGGCGGGATGTGACGTGGCGGTTGGTGCGACAGAAGGACTCATGGTGGTCATGATGGCATCATAGGAACATCGGTATGAATTGCTGCACGTACAGCGCGGGCGCGCTGACCTCATAAACGCGCGATGCGCGCTCCAGACTGGAACGCGCATCGCGGAATTGGTAAGAAATTGGCTGAATCAGTGCAGCGAATCAGCTCTTTGGTGCGATCGGTGCCGTCTGTGGCGGAGCCGATGAGGTACTTGCCGGAACGATCGGCTCCACGTACTTCACAACGTCCTCGCGACGGGCATCAACGCGATTGCGCGCGTGATCAATGGCACCCCATCCGCGGGAATCCTTGGCAGCCTTGTCCGCACCAGCATCGACAAGCAGCTTGATCTTGTCCACATCGCCGTAGGCGCACGCCACCAGGAATGGCGTCATTCCCAGGGAGTTCCGAACAGTAATGTCCGGGTTCTTCGCCAGAATGATCTGTACCGTCTCGGTCTTGCCCGTACGGAGCGCGCGCATGAGCGCAGACTCGCCGGTCAAGCGATCGATGGCCTTGACGTCTGCGCCCTTCGCGATGAGTACTGCCACCGTCTCTGGCTTACCAACGCCGGCCGCCCACATGAGCGGGGTCATGCCGTTGACATCCTGGATGTTTGGATTGGCGTTTGAATCCAGAAGCAGCACGACGGTCTCAGTGGTTCCAAGACCGGATGCCCAGAGAAGCGG
>JBILYM010000222.1:0-4110 GCA_044377725.1 Phycisphaerales bacterium | reverse complement strand
GCGACCACCCCGCGTGGGTGTGTGCGCTTGCCCAGTCGTTTGCGCGCCACAACGGAGCAACGCCGCTGGTTGCGCTGCAGATTGAATACAGCTTGCTGCAACGAACCGTGGAAGCGGAACTCATCCCTATGGCCATCCATGAAGGCATGGGGGTCACCCCGTGGAGTCCACTGCGCGGTGGCGTTCTGAGTGGAAAGTTCAGTCGAACCCATCTGCCAACAGATGATGGATCCACCCGGGTGAAGTCAGACTCAAAGTATCTCCATGAGCGAACCTGGGTCTTGATAGACGCCTTGCACGCTATGGCTACCAAGAAGAAATGCTCGGTGGCTCAGATTGCTTTGCGATGGACGATGAACCGGCCAGGCGTGGCGAGCACCATCATTGGTACACGCACCCTTGCTCAACTTGAGGACAACATGGGATCGATGAATATTGTCGTGACCCCAGACGAGACCACGGCCCTGGACGCACTCACTAAGCCAGAACTACCGTTTCCCTGCGATTTTCTAGAATTTGTACGTTCCAGCGTTCACAATGGCACCACTATCAATGGTGTGCACGGCGACGGCTGGCCACTGTCGCCACAGAATGCCAGCGAACGCTGGTGAGCGCGCTTGATCAGTCCCAGCGGAATACACCCTTGCGCCACGCATAGATGTACGCAATGACGCTGGTGCCGATGAAGAACAGGATGCGCGCCAAGAACAGTCCGGCCATTGGGCTTTGTGGCTCAAGTTGCGTGTACGCAACCGCCCATGGATAAAGGAAGATCACCTCAACGTCAAAGAGCAAGAACGTCATCGCCACTACAAAGAAGCGCACGTTAAAGCGCTTGCGTGTGGAACCAATGGCTTCCATGCCCGACTCATAAGTGGCGCCCTTTGAGGCACCTTGACGGCGGGGCCCAAGAACGAGGCTGGCTCCCACATTCACAATGGCGAACACAATGCTCATCGCAAGCGCGACGGCAATGGGGATGTAATTCGTCAGGGATGTGTCGGCAAGAATCTGCATGCGGAGGGGAATGGTAGCAAGCCGAGCCACCCATTAACTGCCGGCAAATCGAGGCCGCAGGACGCGGGAGAGCACCAACATTCCAAGGCAAAGTACCCCCAAAGTCGGGCTGCCGAGGAGGAAACAGGTCGCGGCGTCGATCGCTGGCATTGCCCCAATCCACATGGCCACCGCTAGTGGTACTGCTCCTGGGGATTCACGTTTGGAGGCGGTGCGAATACCTACAACCACCAAGTACGCGGCGAGGAGTGATGCTCCCACGGCCACCGAACCCCACAGGGCGCCTCCGGGATCAATGGCCACAGCGCCCCACATGCCCAGTGGTGCGCAAGCTGCTACCGGCAATGACCACGCAGCGGCGCGTGCGATCAAGCCGAATCCAGTCATTTCATTTCGTGCGGCAATGCTCACTGCTGCAATGAATACGAACGCGGCACCGGCAGTCCAAGCAAGTATTGACCAGTCAGTGTCGCTGCTGATTGCAAAGGCTGCAATCACTGGAACCAAACCTCGGCATGACGCCATCAACACAAAACTTGCCGCCGAAAGTGTGTGTAGCACGTCATACGCAAGAATGCACACACCCAGGACAATGGCCCACGGCAAAGTTGCGGGTGAGGCAACAGCAAGCATGCTGATGCCGATCAACAACATCGATACGCCAACAAACCGCGCGAGAAACAGTGAGATACGACCCGAGGGAATCGGGCGATCTGGCCTTTCTGTGGTATCTACTTGTGCATCAAATACATCATTGAGAATCATGCCGGCGAGATACGACATGGGAACACCAACCAGTACCAGTACCAGGGCTCCAAGCGGCAACGTGGTACCAATAGGCAGCGCGTAACAGCCCACCGCAGTACCCACAAATACTTGCGAAACAACTGTCGGCGCGTTGGAGATGCGCAACATGGACAACCATGCATGCGCGGATCCAGACTTACTCACGCGCCTCCCATTTCGTGAACGCCACCACTGCCACCTGTCTGCTCAGTACACCAAGTAATCTCCCGAGCAATTCCATCAACAAGATCTGCTTCATCACGGATGGCACTTGGTAACACATCCCACGCATAAGTCTCGATTTCCAAGACTGGACGCTGGTCGGAGGGCCACGAATCAATCTCGGTCAGACAATCAATAATGGCGCTTTGTGTGGTGCCAAGACCGCCCAGTTGTGCTGCAAATATCGGTACGTGAAAATGCGTGCGCCACTCGCTGGCAACGTCCCTATTGCCTGCGGATAGGGCCAATGGAAGATCTTCAAAGAACTTCACAACCCCATCAGGGGCACGAACACATGTTTGGTGCAGATAGCGCGGCTCTGAAAATACCGCAAGGGCCGCCAGTGATTCTGCGCTCCCGTTGGCGACCACCGCGCTGGACACCTGAACTTTGTTAACACTGATTCCAGCCGTGCGATATGAGTGAAGTACCGCGCGCTGGTCTTCAAACATCACTGCGGCATGACAAATGTCGTGACACACGCCGATGTAGCGGCGCGGATCTGGCTCACCACGCCGGGGCTGAAGGGCGTGTTCAAAGAATCCAACCACATCAACAGAGCGGTCAAGCATGCACCCAGGCTCTGGCTCAAGGTCCACAGTCACTCGAATGCCAGTTCGGTCTTCAAGGCGCGACAGGTGGCGGACTGTCTGTTCAAGGAGCGCACTTGCTATCCCAATGCTCGCTCCACACCCCTCTTGACTGAACAGCGCGCGCCAGCCGAGTGGCAATGTTGAGATGGAAGCCGTGCGCACCCCGGGCATCAACAAATCAGGAAGCAGATCCGCTAACCGCTGTGTGTGAAGCGCGCGGCGTGTATTTGCCCAATGAGGCTCGTACACGCGCAACTTCACCTCAGAACCATGAAAGTCCTGATAGGGAAACCCATTCAACGTAACGATCGATAGGCCCATCGCCACCAATCGATCTCGTAGTTCCGCGCCGCCACCAATTGACTCGGAGAGTTGCTCCGCGGCTCGTGCAGATAGCCACAAACCGATCGGAAGCATCCCGTTGGGCGAAACACGATCGCGTACTGGAACAAATACTCGCTCGACATGCTCGCACGTCTCTTTGATAGTGCGACCCGCCACGACGTTGGTGCAGTATGCGGCGAGCACTGTAAATCAGGGCCGGCTACTGGACGAACCCGAGGAACCAGAAGATGAACCGGATGAAGACTTTGCTCCCGCCGCTCCTGAAGTCCCGGTCACGTCCAGTGGTTTGTTGGGATCGCTTAACACCATCTCCGTGCGCGTCACGGTGGTCTTGCGACGTCCACCGCGAACTTCAACGGTGGTTTCCACCGTGACAACACTGTTGCTAGATACGCCGTTCTTGGTCACTGAATGTGTTTCGGTAGACGTCGAAGTGGTGGTCGATGACCCTGTTTCATCGGTTGGTTCCTCGGTAACTTCTACCGTCTTTTTAGGGGGAACCGCTGATGTAGCTGCTGGTGCTGCGTTCGTAGTCGCTGGGGGATTCGCTGGCGCATCTGCCTTCTTCGCCTTGGCGATCGCTGCGTCAAGATCCGCGTTTGGCGATCCAATGAACGCGATATTGCCATCCTTTCCAATCACGAACGAGGTTGGAATCCTGCTGCGCTTCGCGGCGGTCATCCAGGTCTTGGCCATGGTGCCATCGCCATCAAATGCAATTGCAAATCCAATAGCGTCCCCTTTGGCTTTGACAAAGTCGTCCACGCGCTTGGTGCCCTCCGCCGCGTCTTTGCCTTGCTCAAATCCAGCGACACCGATGAATTGCACATCAGGATTTTGCTTCTGCAGTTCAGTGAGGTGGGGCATGCTGGCAACACATGGTCCACACCAAGTGGCCCAAAATTCGATGACGTGAACTTTGCCAAGCTCAAGCGTCTTCGACTCTGGACCGCGAACGAATGAATCAACAGTAAAGGCGGGGGCTGGACTGCCCGGCACAAGCACATCACCGATTGCAAAGAAGGCCACCGTGGAGACGAGGGTTGAAATGAGCATGAAATCAGCCTACTCCCTGCGTGCCGCGTCGACGAGGCGGCGAATGACCCCAAGGCCCATGGTTATGTCGTCTGTTCGCTCTGGGTGCCAT
>JBILYM010000221.1:0-4112 GCA_044377725.1 Phycisphaerales bacterium | reverse complement strand
CCATTGCCGGACTCAGTTGGCAAGAACTGCTTGCGTTGTACGGCAACTCCGCGGGTGGAACACGCATTGATCTTGCCGATGCTGGAATTGCTTCGGCACGCTTCATCCGAATTCGTGTTGCTGCGGATGCCGCCAGCGTTCCAGAGGTGGACGCCGTGGTCGCTGTGCGTGGCGCACGCATGTTGGGCGATATGAACCATGACCAACGAGTTAATGGCGAGGATCTGGGAATGCTGCTTGGAGCATGGGGACCGTGTGCCAATTGCCCGGCTGATTTCAATCATGACGGTCACGTGGGCGGCTCCGACCTTGGCCTCTTGCTGGGGAATTGGTCATGAAACATGGCAACGCACATCCGCGCCGCGCGTTCACCATTGTTGAACTCTTGGTCGTCGTGGCGGTGATCGCCATACTTATCGCAGTGCTACTCCCCGGGCTTCGATCCGCTTCTGGAATAGCACGCAGCACCGCATGCACTTCAAACTTGCGACAGATTTCCATTGCATGTGAGGCCTACGTTTCCTCAAATGGAGCCATGCCAGCGGCGGTCCTCTACGTCCTTGATACAGGCGTGGTCCGAACCGTCGCGTGGGACTTTGAGCAACGCGCCGGCGCTGTAACGCCAGGCCCACTGTGGGACTACACGGACACACCGCTGGCCGTGCAGCAGTGCCCAGACTTTGAGGGCGCATCGACATTCGGTGCGGACCCGTTCACGGGCTACAACTACAACACCAGTTACCTTGGGCACGAAGGCACCTATCCAACCGTGGACGCCAACGGCAACGCGCTTGATGGATGGCGTACCGCGCGTATGGGCATTCCACCAACTGCGATCCGCGATCCTGCAGGCACCGCCGTCTTCGGCGATGGCGGATGGCGCGGCGGCGCAAACAAATTCATGCGTGCGCCCATGAATCGCGCCGAGGGCGATATTGGTCTTGTTGCAGCAGGAACACAAGCGTTTCGACACTGGGGCGGGTGCACCTGTTGCGCGCACCTTGATGGTCACATTTCTACTTACGCTGATCCGCAGTCGAGCCCAAGCATTTCGCCAACGATGGCAACATGGGTCATGGGATTCCCCGACAACGGGTTCCTTTCGTCAAACGATGCTGCGTATGGAGGCGATTGATTCGTGCGCATTGAACGCTGCGTCTGTCACAAGGTGGAGTTCAGTACCGTGAAGCGGTGGCTGGAATCACATCCCGGCGCAACGTTCGCTGATATCAAGCAGGAATTCAAGTGCGGAACCGGGTGCGGGCTATGTGCCCCCTACGTCCGTCGCACCATGCGCACCGGCGAGACGGTGTATCACCACATCGTTACCGAACGCGACGAGCCCCTACCGCCGGCGTGACGGTGCGCGCCACCCAGCTTGCCACTGCGTCGGCAAGGAGCGATCGACCTTCTTCGCCGTGCACGTCAATGGCACCGCCAGCATCGACGCATCGAAAGAACGCGTCCGTGAAACCAATCTCCACGCCGTCCGCTGAGCGACCAGTGGCGGTGATGGCTGCGCGCCATGCCTCAAAGTGTGCGGCGGTCAACAGTTCATCAACGGCTCCCTGCACAAAGAATGATGGGCGAGGAAAGACTCCGACTGCTTCAAGCGGCGCGAGGTCAGCAAGTTGCTCAATGAGCTGCAACGTTGCAGAGGATGTCCACATGGAGTCATCCTCATTTTCTGGAGTTCGGCGACTCATGATTTCGGCGCTGGGGGCACCAACGCACACCAGGAGCAACAACTCTTCGTGGCGTGCAGCAGCCAAGGCACACGCGGTGCCAGCTACCCAGGTTCCAGCCAATCCAACTGCGCCAGAACTACTTGCAACTGATTGCAATGAATCAACAATTGCATCGACCCACATTCCAACATCCGGCGGCCCAGAAAAGTTCAGCGCGCGCAAGCGAGCCACGCGAACGCCACCGCGAAGCAGCCCCACTGCCACCGCGTCGTCCGCAAGCGCCACTGCAACCGAGTCTTCAAGTCCAGGCCATTGCGGCGCTAAGAGCACCACCGGCACAGTGGCGCCGTGCGTGCCCGGCGTGCCATCGCGCGAACGCGCCATCCAACCAGCATCCCGTAGTGGCGAAGCGACCACGCCGTCGGCGCTGCCCCAACCACCGGCGACGGTAAATGCGCGCGCACCGCGCTCGGCTTCAATCCACTCATCGGTGAGATTCTGCTGCCTCGCCATACGGTCAGGACCTTCCAAAGTTTCGTTCGAGGTCACGCATGGTGATGCGCAACGCGGTGGGTCGACCGTGCGGGCACGCGGTGCCGCGCTCAATGCGATCGCGCAAATCAAGAAGTGCTTCAATCTCCGTTGGTGACAATCGATCACCCGCTTTCACTGATGCCTTGCATGCCATCATGTCCAACACTGAATGCAGTGCTGATTCAAAGTCTGCGTGCCCGTCCTCGGCAATCTGCGCTAAGAGACCGGGCACAAACGCCGCTGGTTCAACGCCACGCCCAAGGAGAAATGTTGGATACGCATGCACCAAGACCGCGCGCGGGCCGACAGCGCCAAGCTCAATGCCAAGCCGTTCCAAGAGCGGACCAGCGTCAGCAATGGCTTCCACTGCGCGCGGGTCAGTTTCAATAGCAACCGGCACCAGCATGCGCTGCGACTCCAACGGAGATGCGGCAATGCGCGCCTTCAGCTCTTCAAACATGCCGCGCTCGTGCAGCGCGTGTTGGTCCACCACCAAGATTCCTTCGGCATCCTCTACAACTAAGTAACTGCCGTGCACCTGCATCACGCGACGCGCGGTGCGGTTTCCATGCAGTGTTTCCGGTGCCGCGCTGACCAATGCGACCGGTGGGGTGGCATGCAGCGCTCGGTCAACGGCAAGCGCTGCAAAGTCACTGAAATCAACGGGAATCGTTGGATTCGTGTGGATCGTGTGGCCCGTGTAGGTCGTTGGGTTCGTACGGGCCGTGGGGATCGCAGGCACAAGGCTGTGCGCATGAGGCATCAGCGTGAATGATGGCACCAAGTCAGCAGCGCGCAACGCATCACGCACCGCACGCATCACGCACTGGTGAACAAAGTTTGGTTGCCGAAAGCGAACCTCGGTCTTGGCTGGATGCACATTGACATCAACAAGTGATGGATCCATCTCCACCGCCACAAACGCGATAGGAGTTCGCCCTGGATCCACCAGGCCGCGAAAGGCTTCCTTGACTGCGTGCGCAAGCGTGCGGTCGAGCACGGCGCGTCCGTTCAATGCAAACCGCAATGCACGCCCGGAACCGCGCGCGAGTGATGGGCGCCCAACCAATCCCCACAGGGTGATCGGTGCCCCACCTTCCAGGACGGTGTCTGCGGTGACTTCCAACAATCCTTCCGCAATTGATTCCCCCAACACTGCCAGTACGCGCCGGCGCGCATCAGTGGTTGCGGGAAGATCAACACGCGTTTTACCGTCCGCTACAAGCCGAAATGCAATGTCGGGGCGGCAGAGAGCAATTGATTCAAGTACTTCTTCAATGCGACCAAGTTCGGTGCCTGCCGTGCGCAGGAACTTTCGTCGCGCTGGCACGTTGTGAAACAACTGCCGCACTTCAACCACCGTACCCACGGGACAGCCGGCTGGACGCACTTCGCTGGCAACGCCTCCATCCACTTCAATGCGTGCGCCGGCGTCGCTCCCAGTGACTCGACTGGTGATTGAAAGGCGCGCAACGCTGGCGATGGAAGCGAGCGCCTCGCCGCGAAAGCCCATGGTGCCAATGGCGGCAAGATCATCGGACGAAGAAATCTTGCTGGTTGCATGGCTCGCAATGGCAAGCGGAAGTTCGTCTGCGGCAATACCGCCACCATCGTCGGCCACCACGATGCGATCCACTCCACCACCTTCTACGGAGACCTCAATCCGTTGCGCACCGGCGTCGATGGCGTTCTCCACCAGTTCCTTGACGACGCTGGCCGGTCGCTCCACCACCTCGCCTGCGGCAATTTGATCAACAAGCTGGCGCGGAAGAAGACGAATCGGCATGCGCGGATTGTAAAGATCGCGCCGAGTACTGGACTTGAAGCGCCTTCCATGTCACACTACCGCCATGGAAACGCCTAGGACGGGCAGCAATTCCGGTGCAGGAC
>JBILYM010000220.1:0-4115 GCA_044377725.1 Phycisphaerales bacterium | reverse complement strand
GGATTGATTCGCTCCTTCCGCGATGAGGCTGGTCCGGCGCGGGGAATCAGTGTGAGTTTGGTCGGCTTTCAGGATCGATACCAGCTACCCGACCGTATCCAATACGTCGATGTAACCACCCGCGATATACAGGCTTCGCTCACTCCGCAGCGCGCCTTAGAAATTTTGCGTGCTGGTAATCAGCGTTTCAGATCCGGACAGCGCCTGCACCGTGACCTGGCGCGGCAGATCGATGCCACCAGTACTGGTCAGCACCCAATAGCGGTCGTACTGAGTTGTATCGATTCTCGCGCTCCAGTCGAGATGCTGTTTGACCAAGGGATTGGCGATGTATTCAGTTGCCGCTTGGCAGGAAACGTTCCATCCCGCAAAGCGATGGCGAGTATGGAGTACGCGTGTAAGGTGGCCGGCGCCAAGTTAGTGTTGGTGTTGGGTCACACGGGATGCGGTGCCGTCAAGGTTGCCTGCGATCTTGCCACCGCCGACGCGCCCACAGTCGCCGCAGTGGGATTGGAAAACCTGCCATACCTTCTTGAACCCCTGCGCGAAGCCGTCCACATGGAGACCACCACTGTGGCCGACCGCACCTCCCACAACGCAGTGTTTGTTGACCGCGTAGCGGAACTGAACGTCCGAAACGTGATGCGCACGATCAAAGCCGGTAGTTCCACGCTTCAATCAATGCTGGATTCTGGCGACATCATCATGGTCGGCGCCATGTACGACGTCAAGACCGGCATCGTCACGTTCCTGGATGTACCGGATTAGGTGACCACTGCCGCAGCAAGCGCAGGTAAGCGCAGGTAAGCGCAGGAATGTTGCTGAGCCATCAAGATGCAGGTGCACTGTTTGCCCGTTGACAACCTTTTCGATCCGTAGGTGTGTAAACGTGTAGACCAGTTTGATAAACGATGCCGCCAACAATCCCTGTGACGAGTCCCGCTGCGGGCGGTAGCCCGGAGGCAATCGCCACGCCCATGCAGAGGGGTAGCGCTACCAGGAACACCACTACGGAAGCGAGGGCATCTGCACCCAGGCAGGAGCGCCAGGACGGCCATGTTGCTTGTGTACTTGTCATCACGGTGCGTTCAAATGGAGACGGTGAGGTGGCGCTTCGGCGCTGATGGCGCTGGGATCGATGCTTGGGTGAGCTCGGCGAACTGCCCAATGACCGGGTCGTACGCAAAGACCTGCCCGGTCTCGATCTTGTAGACCCAGCCGTGCACGTTCAGTTGGCCGCGCGCAAGTCGGGCAGCAACCGATGGGTGCGTTCGAAGGTTTTCAAGCTGCGTGAGCACGTTCTCCTGAACGCAGGCCGAAACAAGTGGCGCGCCTTCAAGATTGGCGTAGTTCTCCTGCACCGTGCGTCGTGCCGCGTCCGCGTGCGTGAGCCACTGACGTACCGCCGGCGTATCCGCGACCAGCGTCTCGTCAAGCAGCCCCTTCATAGCGCCGCAGTGTGAATGGCCGCAAATGATGATGTCGCGCACGCCGAGACCAGCCACTGCGAACTCAATTGTTGCTGCCTCGCCGCCGTTCGATGCGCCGTGTGGCGGCACGATGTTGCCAGCGTTGCGAAGGATGAAGAGTTCACCCGGCTCCGTCTGCGTGATCAGATTGGGGTTGATGCGAGAGTCGGAACAAGTGATAAAGAGCGTCTCTGGCGACTGGCCGTGCGCGAGGCGTTCAAAGAGTTCCCGCTGCGATCCAAAGATTGAGCCTTGGAAGTGGTGGATGCCGTTAATGAGCTTTTGCATGTGTAGCCTCTAGAAAGTTGGTGAAAGAGTGGTAGGTAGTAGTTAAGCGATTCGGGATTTCGACCATGCCACGCGCGCGCGCCGCAGGCTGGTCTTAATCACTTGCGATGACTCAGCATCTTTCTCAAGGACCTCCAGGCCCGCGAGCAGCCACTTTGAAAGGGCGGGGTTCGCCAACTTGTAGAACACCCGACGGCCTTCGCGTCTTTCAGTGACTAGGCGATGCGCGCGCAAATGTGAGAGGTGCTGCGACGTACCGGAGTGCGATATCCCAAGGAGTTCCGCAAGCGTTGCCACGTCGCGCTCCCCGCTGCCAATCTCTTCGATGATTCGCAGCCGACATGGGTGACCAAGGACAGCAAGCACCTCGGCAAGTTCGCGACTAGCAATGGTTCGGAATGGCACTGAGGGTGATCCTTTGCGCTGAGCAATTCATATTCACATATTCAAGATGCTGAATATTTGAATCCGTGAACTATAGCATCAGACTGAAGAGTCGGCAAGTGTCTTGCTCGTCGTCCTGATAACTGTCGGTTTCACACGCGACGCATGGACATCAGCAGTCAAATGCCATCGCCAACATCGGCGGAATTGCGGCATCTTCGGGCTCGGTGGTTCTTTTTTTTTTGTGATTTCTCAGTCCGTTCTCCCATACCGTCCGTATACAGTTTGGATTCACTTCCATGAACTACATCCAAGCCACCATCCGGGTTGGGATCCTGCTGCTCGCCGGCGTTGTTGATGTTCCGGCCCTCGGCCAGCTTCCCTTCGCTCCCGCTCCGCTGCGAACCGACCTGCTGCAGCCGCCCACCGACGCCGGCGCCTGGGGCGGCACGGGGGCTTTGCTCCCGGATGGATCGATCGCGATCGGCGACCTGGCGCTGAATCGGGTGACTTTGCAGGCCGTCGACGGCACCGTCCTGCAGACGCTCGTCGACCCCACCGCCGCGAAGGGGCAGGACCGAAGCTTCGGCGCCGCCGTGGCGCTGCTCGGCACCGACGAGCTACTGGTCTTCGCGCGCGCCGGTTCGACGCCGGCCTCGGGACCGGCGGTGCACCGCTTCCGCCAGTCAAAGCCGGGTGCGTCGTGGCAGCACGTCGGCGTGGTGCCGCTCGCCGGAGCACCCGCGACCGCCACTGCCGCCCGCAACCTGTCGCGCCTGGTCACCTCGCCGGACTCACGGCAGTTCGTCGCCGTGTGGGAGCATGGCTCCGCGGTCGCGTGGAGCGTCTGCGAGGACATCCCGGGCTTCGGCTGGTTCGAGCAGTCGCTCGGATTCCTCCAGCCGGTCTCTGGCGGCACGCTGCCCGACTACGCGCCCGCGATCCGAGCCGGCGTGATCGCCGTCGTGCAGCGGACATCGACCGATTCATCGATCCGGTTCGCCAGGTTCGACCAGGCGACGCAAGGATGGTTCGCGCCGTACGACGGCTCGGTCTCGCTCGGCGGCATCGGGTCGCCGCCCGCGATCACCTCGCAGGGTCGCGTGTGCGTGGCCGTGCGCTCCTCGCCCTCGGCGAGCACCGCGTGCCAGCTAGCGGAATTCACCTACTGGGCGCCGCCCGCGACGTTCGTCCGAACGCAGTCGATCCTGCTCGATGCGCCCAACCTGACGCTGCCGCGGATCGGCGTCGGACTCGGAAGCCACGACGACTCCGTCTTCGTCCTCTCTCGTTCCTTCGCCGATGGAACCGCCTGGGTCGACGAGATCGACGAGGAGCTCTCGCTTGGCGTCAAGCGCCGGCGGACGTTCCGCGCGGAGGTGCCTGCCACCACGGCGTCGTCGTCGACGTGGGGGATCGCCGTCGTCGGCGGCACGCTCAGCGTGCTTCCTACGCCGGTTCCGACGTTGCCGGTGCAGCAGCCGCTCCGGCTCTCGATCGAGTCTGTTGCAGACCTTGATCGCGACGGCACGGACGACCGCGATCAGCTCGGCGCCGGCGCGGCGGTCGACTGCAACGCCAACGGCATTCCCGATACCGGCGACCTGCTTCTGGGCATCGGGACCGACGTTGACGGCGACGGCCGGCTCGACGCGTGCTCGGCCGACTGCGACGGCGACGGCGCGACCGATTTCGCCGAGCTCCTCGCGGGCGCGACCGACTGCAACCGCAACGGCGTGCCCGACGAGCCGTGCGATCTGCAGAACCCCTTGCTCGACGTCGACGGCAACGGCCGGCTCGACGCGTGCGGCGCCGACTGTGATCGAAACGGCATCCCCGACGAGATTGAGCTGTTCAACGGTTCCGTCGCCGACTGCGACGCGAACGGGATTCCGGACGGATGCCAGGGCTACCTCGCCCCCGACATGCAGGGTGACGGATCGGGCGGCTTCACCGCGGTGCGTTGGCAGCGGG
>JBILYM010000219.1:0-4141 GCA_044377725.1 Phycisphaerales bacterium | reverse complement strand
GCCGATGATTTCCATCGCCGTCATCCCGGCGGTTCGCTCGGCGCTGGCTTGAAGAGCGTGACTGAAGTACTTCGATTCCGTGTTGGCGACACCCTGAGCACCGTGCGCGAAGATTGCACCGTTGCAGACGCGCTGCGCATCACGGGCGACGGACGACGCGCGGGCGCGCTGGTGGTGGTTGACCAAGACGGCCGACTCTCCGGCATCTTTACTGACGGCGACCTGCGCCGCCGCGTCAACGAACTCGGCGCTGCGCTTCTCACCAAGAAAGTGTCCGAGGTCATGACCGCCCGACCAAGTTCACTCTCATCGGATGCGTTGGTACGCGACGCCGTGCAACTGGTGCGCGAACGCCGGCTGGATGAAATTCCAGTGGTCGATGCACACGGCAGACCACTCGGCCTGATTGACGTGCAGGACCTGGTTTCAATGAAAGTGATTGACTTAGACAGTTGAGCGCAAGCGATCTAAGTACCCCTGCAGCGCGCTGAAGCTGAATGATTCGAGCCACTCGCGCGGCGCGGAAACATTGAAGCAGCGGATCTGCTCAACCACTTGGCTCTTGGTCATACGGTCGGTGAAGGCATCAGACATCGGCGGGCCTCACGGAGGTCGTTTGGGCGTCCTGCCTCAGAATGCGATTCGCCCGACGATCGGGCGCAGTGCGGCTCCGCCGCGTAAGTGGCATCGGCGGACTGACCCGGATGGCTTGAAAGTCAGGGGCGACCGCCCGGGGCGACCGTGCAACGTGCGCTTCAGGGTCCGCAAAAAGCGCAAATCCCGGTTCCTTTCGAACCTCGGCAAGAACGATCCGTACGGAATGGAGGGAACAGCGTTCTCCACACCCCACAGGGTCGGAATTGCAAGGATGGCGTGCTGATCAATGAACCCATACCTACTGAAACTCATCGGTGTTCCTTTCGCGATGGCGGCGGCCTGTGGCGTGGCCACGGCTTCCAACTGCCCTGCGGACGGCAATGGCGATGGGGCCGTGGATGGAGGCGACCTTTCATCGACCTTGAACGCCTGGGGACAGCCATCGGCGTATGACCTCAATGGCGACGGCACCACCGATGGAAGTGATCTTGCGGCGGTGCTGCAAGCATGGGGCCCATGCGAAACCCCCGGACCAACGGATGGTTTCACCCAAGTGCCGTTCACCCACTACATCCAGTTCCCGTGGGATTTGCAGTTAAGCGATCGCTATTCGCTGACCAATGGCATCCATGATTTCAAGGTGTACAGCACGGACCAACCGTTCCAGTCGGGCAGCACCACGCAGCCGCGCACCGAGATGCGCATCAACAACAACTACACCAGCGGGGTCTGGCAATTTGAAGGCGATCTCTTTGTGCCGACTGGCACCACTGGCGCAGCCGTGATGCAAGTATTCGGCGGAAGCACCTCGTCCACGTCTTGCCAATTGCGGGTCTACAACGGGTCGTTGTGTTACTACACCACGCCCATCATGAACAACATTCATGACACTTGGATTCACGTGAATGTCATTCACGACGCCAATGCGCATACGGTTTCGGTCTATCTCAACGGGACATTCGTTCGGTCAGCACCAGACCGCGGACCAGCAACTTACTACTTCAAGTGCGGCGTGTATGAACAGAGCAATTCCAGCTCACTGATGCAATCCCAATGGGCGAACATCAAAGTGTGGCAGCAATCTCTGTTGTAGAGAGCGCGCAAACTTCTGTATGGCTTGAAAGTCAGGTTGGCTTGCAAGTCAGTCTCGCTTACAAGTCAAGCGCGACGCTTGAGGTCTTCAAGCATCCGCTTCAACACGCGCACGCGCAAGAGGCTACGAACGCGGGTCACCAATTCCAGCTTGTTGACGGGCTTGGTGAGGAAGTCATCGCAGCCGCACTCGACGGCGCGTTCAAAGTCACCCACTTCGTGCAGCGCGGTCACCATGATGATGACGGTGTCGCGCAGGTCTGGGTTCTGCTTGATCTTCTGGCAGACTTCAAAGCCGGACATCTTGGGCATCATGACATCCAGAAGCACTAAATCCGGCTTGAAGCGCTCGGCCTGTGCCATGGCGTCCAACCCGTCCACCGCCGTAGCGATCTCCACGGGCAGGGACTCCAGATAGGCCTGCACCAGTTCGGTGTTCTGCTGATTGTCATCCACCACCAGCACCCTGCACCCCCGAATATCCACTTGGCTGGAAGCTTCATCCAGAGCGAGCGTGATCGGACCGGTCGGATTGGTGGGCGTGGCCATAACTAGGATTCTACTGAGAGCCCTAGGGGTAACGCAGGGGCTCCTGAAATTGGTCCGGGAGGAACGGGAACAATTTCGGAATCCGGTGATGGGTTCCACCCGTGGATTTCGTAGTCATAGGACAGAGCCCTCTATGCGCACCAACCACCATTCCACGCGTTGTTCCGGAATTGTCGCCCCGCTTGCCCTTTGCCTTGCCCTCGCTGCAAGCGCGAACGCCGGCGTTTACACCACCATCTACACGCTTACCACGCCCTACACGGCTTCCACGCCGCAGGTGACGCATGTGGTCGTGAACTGGTCCACCAACCTGACCACCGGGGTCGTCCGTGAGACTGATCTCACGGACTGGAGCATTCGACTGGATGGCGGCGGCAGAAACGTCTACACCGACAATGTCATCGTTGCAGGCTCGGTGCAGTCAATTGGTGGCGTGAGCCGCTCCGTGACGGGCATCATGTTTCAGTTCAATCTGGACACGACCACCGCGGGCGAGTTCGACAACATGCTGACGGGCTCCGCCCTGTCTGCCGCCACGGGCACTGCGTACAACATCTACAGCTACCTGAACGGCTTTCCGCCACCGTACTCGCCGCTTGGCCTGTGGTCGAACGGCAATGAATCGACCCGCCAACTGCCGGGCTACTCGTCAGTAGTGACCGTACCGGGACCGGGCGCGTGTGCACTCCTCGCCCTCGCCGGAGCCCGAAAGCGGCGTACCCGCCGAACCAGCTGAAAATGGTCTTAGGAGGAACGGGACGCACTTATGGCTATCGACGTGATCCATGTGACTGCGAAATTTCGCCTCTTCAGTTAAAGCGGCTTTGTTGCCACTCTTTTCCTTGACCCCCACTTGATGAAGACCCAATCCATGAGCCTTCGCTCCACGCTCCGTACTCCCTCCCTCTTTGCCCCTGTGGCCGCTGCTGCCCTGCTGACGAGTGGCGCCAGCGCTGCCCTCTATCAGTACTCGCTGAGCTTTGCCAACGGCTACGTTGCCGAGGGCCAGTTCTCCACCAAAGCCTCCGCTCCGGCAAGCTTCATTGAGAAGAACCCCACGATCACCGGCGAAACCACTGGGTCATGGGACGTCAGCACACTCACCCCTGCGCCCTATGCCACCACTTACTTGGAATCGCAGACCCTGCGCGTCCTACAGAACGGCGCGGTGCTTGACCAATCAACCACTGTCCTTGATGGCGTGTGCTCGGACCGATTCTTGTATCTCAACTTCAGCGATCTTGGCACCCCTGCGATCGCAGCGCTTGACTTCTCCACGGTGCGCCCGAGCGCAACTTCGTACTACTTTGTTTCCAACGGCTCAAATCCGAGCGGCAACACCGTAGCGTTTGGTAGCACGGGATACAACCTGTTTCTCTTTGATATTGCAACGTCGCAAGGCACGTACATCGGAACGGCCACCTCACTCACCGTGACAGCCATTCCAGCGCCGGGCGCGTTGGCACTGCTTGCAGCGGCGGGCGCGGGTGTTGGTGTTGGTCGACGCCGCAGGGCCCCCGTAGGCAATTGATCTATCCCCGCATTGCGAAATTTCACCTGTTCGGTTGAAGCGGCATTGTTGCCAGTAATTTCATTAACCCCCATTTGATAGAGACCCCACCCATGAGCCTTCGTTCCACGCTCCGTATTCCCGCCCTCTTCGTTCCTGCTGCCGCTGCTGCCCTGCTGACGAGCGGCGCCAGCGCGGCCGTCTATCAGTACTCGCTGAGCTTTGCCAACGGCTACGTTGCCGAGGGCCAGTTCTCCACCAAAGCATCCGCGCCGGCAAGCTTCATTGAGAGTAACCCCACAGACGCTCCTGCCCCGTATGCCACCACTTACCTGGAATCGCAGACCATGCGCGTTCTGCAGTACGGCGCGGTGCTTGACCAATCAACCACCG
>JBILYM010000218.1:0-4148 GCA_044377725.1 Phycisphaerales bacterium | reverse complement strand
CAACGTTGTCACTGCGGTTGCTGTTAGCGAAAGCACCATTCGTGGAACTGAAATTCACGTTGGCTGAAGTGGTGGTCAGGTACGGGCTGAGTGTGGTGAAATCAGGAAGCACCTCCGGCGCGGTGAGCGCGTAATAGTTGGTGGTCAGGCCAGGTGTGTCGCCCAATGGATAGTCAGGTGTTCGCAGCGCAATCACCACGGCGTTGACATGCCCCAGCGGTGACACTTGCCCGGACTCTTCGCGCACTTGGTAAGCGATGCGATCGGTCCCAACAAATCCGAACGCGGGCGTGTAGCGCAGAACATCACGTCCGCCCGGACCGGCTCCAGTCAATCGCATGACCACTCCGCCTCCGGGAGTGATCGGCTCGAATGAATCGATGACGACGGTCTCGCAGTTGGCAAGCACATCATTGGCGAGTACGTCAACATCCACCGATCCGCCGTCCATGAATAACTCACACCAATCATCGACCGTTACTGGCGCCGTGCTACCTGCACTGGTGTTACATGAGTTGGACATGTAGCTACCAATTGCATCAATGCAGAGTGGATGGAAGTCAAGAAGCACATTGGTCATGCCGCCCGAGCACGTATGGCAATAGCTCATGATGGTGCCGGTAGCGATGCACGCTTGTGCAGTCTGGCACGACCCAAAGTATCCGGCAGGGGCACAGCTATCACCTGGCTCTGGGCAGAAATCGTGCGTATGGATAGAGCCAAGGTTGTGGCCGAGTTCATGGCTGGTGACCATGATGTCCCAGTTTTGTGGATGATTATTGATGAGCGGATATGGGAATGCGCCTGCCAGGTTGCCCGAGACGGAGTAACCCCATTCTTGGTTGCAGGCAACACTGAGCCATGCAACGCCGCCACCAAGGCCTCGCGTCGACAGCATGGTTGCAAGCTCGCGTGGCTGTGCCGTCATATTGGTTTGCCACCAGGTACGGAACTCATAGAGTTGGTTTCCTGCAGAGTCTTGCGTCCACGGATCATCGGCAGTTGGCCAGAGGCGCAGAAAGTTGACTGCCGGAAGAATCTGCAGGTCGCGTTGATAGATCTGTTGAATGCCAGCAAACACGGTTGCGATGTATGCGCTTGATGTTGCAATCGGTTGAGGGCTTCCGGCAAAGCGCTGGAACAGTTCGGCATCGGTTTCAACGGCGATTCGCATTTGTCGGCAGGGCTGAACCAGCATCAACGGTGAGTTGTTGCCAAGATTCTCATCGATCGGTGCGGTGAGTTCTTGGCATGTCCACGGTTCCCACTCAATGGTCCCTGGAGGAAGTTCGCCCAACTGATAGGCAAGCAGTGGACCTTTGCCACCGATGCGGTCGCCGGTAATGACTGCTGTTCCGTATGCATCTTGCACGAAGCCCAGAATGCCGGCGGCGCTTCGTGAAAGCATCACCTTGGAACGGGGATCGCCTTCAACGGTTCCGCCCCACCATTGACCTTGCGGGCGGGGGAGGACTTGTTCATCCAATATGCCTTTGGCATTGATGCGCGCAGCCACGATCCGGGCATCGGCGGTGAATGGGTCGATGCGTTGCAAGGTCAGATTGACCCGACGCGTTGCGCTGACTGGCACGCCTTCGAGGCGCACATGGCTGGTTGCTTCCATCGCCTTCCACACCAATTCATCAGGCGCGAGCGCGGTGACTGATCCACGGAGGTTCGCGGGCAACTCATCCGCAGGCAGTGTGACGAGCGGCGAAGCGAGGTTCTGCGATGGGATCTGTGCGTGGGCGAGCGCGGAGAACGTCAGGGCTGCCAAGAAGGCGAGTGTGGAGCGGCGAGCATTGGCGTTGGGGCGCATTCCTATAAAGGTAGTTCGCATTCCCGCAAAGTCACCGGGCTCATACGGGATTTGCTGCCAATTTCCCCCGAAGCTACCGGCGAGCGGTTTCTTGGACTGCCAATCGGCACATGAGTTCCACCCCGACGGCGATGGCGTCGTCATTAAAGTCAAAGTCCGGTGCGTGCAGCGCTGGGAATGGCGTGCCGGGTCGGGCGAGCCCAAGTGCCCAATAGCAGGCCGGAACATGTGCGCCGTAGAACGCAAAGTCCTCGCCGCCCATGACCGGGGCGGGCAGGGTGTTGACGCGTTCGGGTCCGAAGGTTTCGCGGGCGACCTGCTCAAAGCGCGCGACGGCACCATCGTCATTGGCAGTGACCGGGTAGCAGCGCAGGAGTTCGCAGCGTGCCTCGCAACCGTGGGCACGGGCAACGCCTTCGGCGACTTCAGTGATGCGGCGTTCCAGCGTGGCGCGCGTCGTTTCGCTGAGGGATCGGTAGGTGCCCTTCAGTAGCGCTCGATCAGGAATGACGTTGAAGGCGGTTCCGGATTCAATCACCGTGACACTGACAACGGCGGAGTCAAGTGGATCAATGTTGCGTGCCACGATCGATTGCATGGCGGTGATGATGGCCGCGGCGCACAACACCGGGTCGGCGCTTTGGTGTGGCCAGGCAGCATGCGAACCGCGCCCGATGACATGAATTTCAAATCGATCGCTAGCAGCCATGACGGCGCCGCGACGCGTGGCGATGGTGCCGATGGGAAGTTCTGGCCAGCCATGCAGTGCGTAGATTTCCTCAGCGGCGGGTCCGATGCGCGTGCCGTTGAGGGCGCCTTCATCCACCATGCGCTTACCACCACCACCGCCTTCTTCCGCGGGTTGGAACACGAAGGTCACTGGACGCGGAAGCGGGTGTTGTGCAGCGATCCGCGAAAGTACGCGCGCTGCGCCAACCAGTACAGCGGTGTGCCCATCGTGACCGCAGGCGTGCATTCGATTGGGAGTCTTTGACGACCACGGCTGACCGCTGCGCTCGTTGATTGGCAGTGCATCCATGTCAGCGCGCAACGCGATGGCACGCGGGCCGGTGCCGGGAATGTGCGCAAGAATGCCTGTTCCCCCCGCAAGTCCTGCAACATGGGCAATGCCGGCGTTGGATAGTTCGCGAAGCACTACGCCACTGGTGCGTACTTCTTCGTAACCGATTTCCGGATGCATATGCAGGTCATGACGAAGTTCGATGAGGCGCGGAAGTTCCTCACGCAACAAGGTGCGAATGATGTCCGTGAAAGGATGCGCGGGTTGCTGTACTGGTGAAACCATGACTTACTTTCGAAGTGCGGGAAGGCCGCACGCCACGCGACCGGCATTCATCTTTGCGAACGCGCCCTTGTCGTGATGGATGAGTCGGCTGAGTTGACTCATGGTGATTCCTAAGATCTTGGCAGCACCGCCGAGGTCATAGCGGCGCACGACCACCAAGTCCATCGCTTCGGCGAGAAGACCTGGGTAGTCCTCGCTCTCCGGATTGACGGTCATCTTGTTGCCTTGTCGACGCTGCGTCCACAGTGGACTGCACACGTGATGGTCGCGTGAAGCGAGTGTGCGAACATGCGATGCAAGTTTGCGGCGGAGACGCCGGACGGCCATGCGCTTGTTCTCCACCTGACTGCGCCGCTCGGTTGCTTGGCCTTCAACGCCGGTGGCGGTGTGGCACACCCAGACCGCGGTTTCGACGTTGTTGCGGTGCTGCCCGCCGGGGCCACCGACGCGACCGGTCAGAACTTCGCAGTAGCGGAGGAGGACTTCCTCTTCAAGCGTTGCGGGGTGCGGCGCTTCCACCATCTTGAAGGCGGGATCAACGAACGGTGGGTGGTAGGACACGGGTGCATCGTACGGAGGGCGATCGCCGGGAACGGCGGGCGATCCGGATCGGTATACTTGTGCCCCACCTGATTTGCGGATGTGGCGAAATTGGCAGACGCGCTAGATTCAGGTTCTAGTGGGGTTAAACCCGTGGAGGTTCAAGTCCTCTCATCCGCATTGATCGCCTTGGCGCATCGCGGGCTCCTTCGGGAGCCCGTTTTGCTTTTTGCGGCTACCGTTGTGGCATGCACTGCTACTTGGACAACAACGCCACCACGCAACCGCTGCCGGAGGTGGTGGCGGCGGTGACCGATGCGATGTTGCGCGGTTGGGGAAATCCTTCCAGCGTGCACCGCGCGGGTATGGAGGCGCGGCGGTTGGTGGAACTGGCGCGCGAGTCGGTGGCGCAGTTGGTTGGCGCGTCGGACCGGGAGATCGTCTTTACGAGCGGCGGTACGGAAGGGGCAGGTCTGGCGATCG
>JBILYM010000034.1:0-12260 GCA_044377725.1 Phycisphaerales bacterium | reverse complement strand
CTGCTTGACCTTGGCAAACTTGAGGCCAATCCGCGCCTCAACGGCAAGCGCATCAACGCGATCATTTCGCCTGATAAACACAAGATTGAGACCTGGAAGCGCAAAGAAAAGGCTGAAGGTCGCAAGGGCGTCATCGAAGCTGTCGAGATCAAGGACGAGCCTGAGGACGAGGGCGACGACGAGTGAGTGGAGACGGAGCGGTTGACCGCAGCGGTGGCTCGAGCGGCACGGGCAGCATTGGCGCTGTCCCTGGTCGTCCACCCGCCGCTAACGGCGAACTCATGTTGCGCACCTTTGCGTTTCCGGCTGATGCAAATCCAGCAGGAGACATCTTTGGCGGGTGGCTCCTTGGACAAATGGATATTGCGGGCGCCAGTCTTGCCCGTCGGCGCGCGCACGGGCGCGTAGCCACGGTGGCGATCGCGCAGATGACCTTCAAGCTTCCGGTCTTTGTCGGAGACGAAGTGAGTTGCTACTGCTCGGTTGTCCGCGTCGGAAACACGAGCGTGACGATCGACGTGGAAGCGTGGGCGCGCCGAGCGGATGGAGACGACCTGGCACGCGTGACCGAAGGGGTATTCACGTACGTTGCCTTGGGTGCGGATCGCCGGGCGCGGCAGATTCCGAAGTAACTCGTGGTCTAGGCGGGGGCGTTGTGCGACGCGCTTGCGTTGTGGCATCATGCAGTCGTAGTGGCATCAGGCGGTCGTAGCGGCATCACGCGGTCGTAGTGGCCCTGATGCAAGACGCTTTCCTACTGGCCCGCATTCGCCTTACGAGGATGGCCGCTGAGCGCGGCCCTATCCTCTCCGGCGCCTGCGGCCAGGTGGGGCCGACTGAACTCACTTTTTCGCAACCGGAAACATTGGCAAAATGTCGCCCAGTTATTGCTTGCATAATCATGCACTGTCATGTATATTCATGCACATGTCAGTTACTGCCGTCAGTCCCGTTCAGCGCCGTGCTCGTATTGCTGCCCTCATCAGCAGCAATCAGGTGTGGAGCCAACAGCAACTTGCGTCGCTTCTTAAGCGGCGCGAAGGCATTGATGTCACACAGGCAACCCTGTCGCGTGATCTGACAGAGATGGGGCTTGTGAAAGGTGCCAACGGTTACATGTTGCCCGGCACCAACCCCGCCCTGCCCGTGGAAGGTCGCGAGGCCGCGCTCGGTGCCGCGCTTCGTCAGCACCTGGTTTCCGTCACGCGCGGCGGAACGCTCGTCGTACTCAAGACACCCAGCGGTCACGCGAATTCGCTGGCCATTGAGCTAGACCGCGCTGGTCTACCCGGCACCCTCGGCACTATTGCCGGGGATGACACCATCTTCGTAGCCGCCAAGGATTCTGACGCGGCTGCGTCCCTCGCACGCACCATCGAGCGCCTCGCTCGCTCCGCCGCCTAACTGCGGCAAAGGATCTAGTCCCATGGCTGACAGCATCCGCATTGTCATTGTCGGCGCACCGGGTTACACCGGCGCTGAACTGGCCGCCCTGCTCGCCGCGCATCCGCACGCGGAGATCGTGGCCCTCTTTGGCAGCGAACGCCGCGCCACTGATGGCAAGCCGGAACTCATGTCCGAGTTGTTCCCGCGCCTTGCGGGCGCCGTGGATCTTCCAGTCCGCGCAGCCGATGCGGCAGCGATCATCGCATGCGAACCCGACGCGGTTTTCCTTGCCACTCCGCATGAGGCAAGCGAGAAATTGGCACCCATGCTGCTTGCCGCTGGCATTGTTGTCCTGGACCTCTCCGCTGCGTTTCGTCTCAAGAATCCGGCGCTCTATCCAACGCATTACGGGTTCGAACACGGTCAC
Source organism: Phycisphaerales bacterium (assembly GCA_044377725.1). GTDB lineage: Bacteria > Planctomycetota > Phycisphaerae > Phycisphaerales > SM1A02 > UBA966. The sequence goes on along the minus strand of JBILYM010000034.1, from coordinate 10,447 downwards.
GCTGCACTGCTTGCCGATGCTGTCTACGGACTACCAGAACTCGCTGCTGATGACATCCGCACCGCGAATTTGATTGCGTGCCCGGGCTGCTATCCAACATCAGTCATCCTCCCGCTACGTCCACTGGTCGTTGCTGGCATCATTGATCCAACGCGCGCAGTCATCGTTGACAGCGCCTCGGGTGTCAGCGGTGCTGGACGTTCAGCGGCCGTCAAGAGTCTCTTCTGCGAAGTCAGTCTGCAGGCGTACGGCGTACTGACGCATCGACATCAGCCAGAAATGGCGCAAGAAACCGGCGCCCGCATCCTGTTTACGCCGCACTTGGTGGCACTTGACCGAGGCATTCTCTCCACCATCCACGCAGAACTGGCTCCCGGCTACACGCTGGCCGATGCGCGCGCATGCCTGGAGAAGTCCTACGCACAAGCCCCGTTCGTGCGATTGCTGCCAGCCGGCCGCTGGCCATCGATCGCCAGCGTGACGCGCACCAACTGCTGCGATATCGCGCTTGGGACAGATGACACCGGCACGCACTTGGTGATCTCCAGTGCGATCGACAACCTTGTCAAGGGCGCGGCTGGGCAAGCTGTGCAATGCCTGAATCTGCGATTTGGTTTCGATGAAACAACCGCCCTCGGCATCGCGCGCCGCACACATGCAATCGCCAATGAGGTGATGTCCTAATGCGCCCCGCACCACTGGTGGTCAAACTTGGGGGCGCACTGCTCGATGATGCCGCGCAGTTCCCACAGGTGTTTGACGCGCTCGCTCGCATGCACCAACTGCATGCGGGAGGGTTGGTCATTGTGCACGGCGGTGGCAAAGCCGTCGATCGCCAGCTTGAACGCGTCGGCCTGCACACCGAACGACGCGAAGGCATCCGCATCACCCCGCCCGAAGCAGTTGAACAAGTCACCGCTGTCCTTGCGGGCGCTATGAACACGCAGCTCCTGGGGTTGCTCCTTTCGCGCGGAGTCTCCGCGGTTGGGCTCACCCTCTCGGATGGGCACCTGTCCCGCGCCATCAAAACGCAGCGATTCGCGTTCGACCCCGGTCGCGTTGGCGAACTCGTCGGTGGCGACGGCGCGCTCGTTCACCACTTGCTTTCCGGGGGATTTTTGCCAGTCCTCTCCTCGATCGCCGTCTGCGAGGCAGGTGGATTCCTGAACGTGAATGCCGACGATGCCGCGGCACAACTTGCGGGAATTTTGCACGCGCAAGGCCTGCTGCTCCTCACCGATGTTCCCGGCGTCAAAGATGCAAACGGCCAGGTGATTGCCGAACTCACCGCGTCAGCTGCCGAAACCCTGATCGCTGACGGCACCGTGACTGGAGGCATGATCGCCAAAGTACGCGGTGCACTTGATGCGGCACAGCGCGCGGGCGTGCCCGTTGTCATTGCGTCATGGTGCGATCCAGCAGCACTTGAGGCACTGGCTACGGGCGCTGCGATCGCGACCCGCGTGCTGCCAAGCGCATCGGTCACGTCTGCCACCGCTGCCACGTTCGCCACAGCGAACAACAGTTCGACCAAGCCAGCAACGCTCGCCGCACTCACCGGAGCAACTCACTCATGAATTCGTTCCAACCCATCGGAAGCAAAGACCTCTTGTGCTTGAGCGATCTTGCGCAACACGAGATCCTTGACATCCTCGCTACGGCTGCGGAATTCAAACGCAACCCCGCGCGCGTTGCCGGCGTTATGTCCGGCAAGAGCGTATGCATGCTTTTTGAGAAGCCATCACTACGAACGCGCATGAGTTTCGAAGTTGGAGTGTTTCGTATGGGCGGGCAAGCCATTTACCTTGACCACCGCGAAGCACCGCTCGGCACCCGCGAAACCATCAGCGATTACGGCAAAAACCTCGAGCGCTGGTGCCATGCCATCGTGGCGCGCGTGCACTCCCACTCCACAGTGGTTGGCCTCGCTGCAGCCACGCGTGTTCCAGTCATCAACACCCTGTGCGACATGCACCATCCGTGCCAGGCGCTCGCTGACCTGCAGACGCTTGTCGAGCGCGGCTTTCATCTCAATCACTCGCGACTCGCGTGGGTTGGCGACGGAAACAACGTCTGCCATTCGCTCATTGAGGCTGCATCCATCCTCGGCTTTGGAATCACGGTGGTTACGCCCAAGGGCTTCGAGCCGGACAGCACCGTGGTCAGTCAGTGCGTTGCCCGCAGCATGCGCACCGGCGCACGGATCGAGATCACTCACGACATCGGTGCCATTCAGGGCGCGTTCGCTGTCTACACCGACACCTGGACCAGTATGGGCCAGACGGAAAGTAACGCCAAAAAGAGCGCGTTCGAAGCGTACCGAGTGGATCGTGAAGTCATGGCCATCGCTGGAGCAAAGTCACTCTTCATGCACTGCCTTCCCGCGCATCGCGGTGAGGAAGTCACCGATGAGGTCATGGACTCCGCCAACTCGGTGGTCTTTGATCAAGCTGAGAATCGCATGCACGCGCAGAATGCGCTGCTCTGTCACCTGCTTTCACCCAAGTCATCGCTGAGTAAGAGCGACGATTTCAACACTGCGCATGCGCGCCACACCACTCCTGCACTCTAGTCACTGAACAACGCCATCCATTCACGCACCTATTTCCCCACGAACAACATCATGAACAACAACACCAACAACTCCACCGCTGCCAACACCCCAAAGAAGGTCTGCGTCGCCTACTCCGGCGGACTCGACACCTCGTGCATCATTCCGTGGCTTCGTGAAACCTACGGCTGCACGGTAGTGGCATGCGTTGCAGATGTCGGCCAAGGTCAACGCGAACTCGACGGCATCGGCGAGAAGGCAACCAAGACCGGTGCGTCTGAGTGCATCATCGTTGACCTCAAGGAAACCTTCCTCCGCGAGTTTGCATTCCCAATGGCAATCGCTGGATCGGTGTACGAGAATCGCTACCTGATGGGGACATCGATCGCCCGCCCAATCATCGCCCGCGCGCAGGTTGAAGTGGCGCTTGCCACCGGTTCCGACGCACTCTGCCACGGCTGCACCGGTAAGGGAAACGATCAAGTTCGTTTCGAAAGCACCTACGCCGCGCTGGCACCGCAATTGCGAGTCATCAGCCCGTGGCGCATCTGGGATCTCAAGAGCCGTGAGGCCATGCTGACCTACCTCAAGGCGCGCAACATCACCACCACCGCCAGCGCTGAGAAGATTTACAGCCGCGACGCCAACATCTGGCACATCAGCCATGAGGGCGGCGAACTGGAAGACCCATGGAACGCCCCACCGGAAGACGTCTGGATGATCACGACCAGTCCAAAGGATGCGCCGGACCGTCACGAAGACGTTGCCATCGTCTTCAAGAAGGGCTATCCCGTCAGCGTCAATGGCAAGGAACTGGATGCGGTGGCGCTTCTGACTGAACTGAACGCCATCGGCGCGCGCAACGGCGTTGGTCGCATTGACATCTGTGAGAATCGCTTGGTTGGCATGAAGAGCCGCGGTGTCTACGAGACCCCGGGCGGCACCATTCTCATGGAGGCGCTGCGTGGACTTGAACAACTTGTGCTCGACCGCGAGACGCTCCATTACCGCGAGCGCATGGCGCTTGAGTTTGCCAAGGTGATCTACAACGGAACCTGGTTCAGCCCCCTCCGCGAGGCGATGTGGGCCGGCTTTGAGTCGATCGCCCAAGTCATGGACGGCGAAGTGGTGGTGCGCTGCTACAAGGGCCACGCCGAAGCTGCCAAGCGCCGATCGCCCAACAGTCTGTTCCATCACGGCTTCGCCACCTTCGGCGAAGACGAGGTCTATGACCACAAGCACAGCGAGGGCTTCATCCGCCTGTTCAGCCTGCCCATGCGCATTCGCGCCCTCTTGGGCTTGAGCGCCGATGCCAAGGCCGCCAACGTCGAAGCCGCACAATTGGCAACGGCACACGGTCTCGGCGGCGCCGCCACATCGTGCTGCAAATCGACCGGCGCTGCTGTTGGCGCAGCGGCAACAACTGCGTCGGGAACCGCCACCGCAACAACCACCGCTCCAGCAGCCAACGGCGGCTGCTGCGGCGGAAAGGGAAACTGCTCATGACCACCGCCATCTGGGCAGGACGCCTTGAAGGCCAGGCGGACGCACTGTTCCGCCAGTTCAACGACAGCCTTCCCTTCGATCAGTTGCTCATTCGTGAGGACATCGAAGGAAGCATCGCGTGGAGCAAGGCGCTCATTCGCGCCGGTGTGCTCACGGTTACTGAGCAGCGATCGATTGAGCAAGCGCTTGGCGAGATTCTCACCGCGTGGCATGAAGACCCCACCATCCTCACCCAAGCCGAAGATGAGGACATTCATTCGTGGGTGGAACGACAATTGGTCATGCGCGTCGGTGACCTTGGTAAGAAGCTGCACACCGGACGGAGTCGCAATGATCAAGTTGCCACTGATCTGCGTCTGTGGACTGCGCGGCAACTCAAGTTGAGGCAGGCCGAGGTCAAGGCTGTCATTACTGCATTGGTCGATCTTGCTGAACGCGAGAAGGACACCGCGTTCCCTGGCTACACGCACTTGCAACACGCGCAGCCAATTCTCTTTGCACATTGGTGTCTGGCATACGTGGAAATGCTGCGCCGGGATTCCGATCGCCTTGGTGACGCTCTGAAGCGCGTGCGTGTTTCCCCGCTTGGTTCCGGTGCGCTTGCTGGTACGGCCTATCCCATTGACCGCGCCGTGTTGGCCAAAGACTTGGGCTTCCGCAGCGCGACTGCCAATTCCTTGGATGCAGTCAGCGACCGTGATTTCGTGGTGGAATCGCTCTCTGCCTGCACCCTGTGCGCGCTGCACCTTTCGCGCATGGCTGAGGATTTGATCTTCTACTCAACCAGCGAAGCGAAACTGGTTGAGCTTCCGGATGCATTCACCAGCGGCTCTAGTTTGATGCCGCAGAAGAAGAACCCCGACGCGTGCGAACTCATTCGTGGAAAGAGTGGTCGCGCGGTTGGCAACCTCGTCACACTGCTTGTGACGCTCAAGGGTCTTCCGCTTGCATACAACAAGGATCTGCAGGAAGACAAGGAGCCACTCTTTGACAGCATGCGGCACCTCAGCCTCTGCCTGCGCATTCTGCCACCCATGCTTGCTGGGCTGGTGATTGATCGCGACCGCGCCCTCTTGGCCGCGGCCGATGGATACACCAATGCCACGGACTTGGCGGACTACCTGGTCCGCCTCGGTGTTCCATTCCGAGATGCGCACCACCAAGTGGGTCGACTCGTTCGTACTGCCATCGCTCAAGATCGTTCGTTGGAAGAACTGTCGCTCGAGACCATTCGCGAACAAGCTCCTCAGGCAAATCAGGATGTCTTCACGCAACTGACCGTTGAATCAACGCTCGAGAAGCGCTCTGTTGAAGGTGGAACTTCGTTGAGCGCCGTTGAAGACGCCATCATGCGCGTGCGTCGCATGTTGCGCGAACGCGCGATTCCTGACCAGATTGCGGGTGAAGTTGAGTTCCGCCAAGCGCGGGCTGATGATCTTGACGCCATTTCCTGGCTCGTTGATCATTGGGCCGAGCACGGGGAAAATCTCCCACGCAGCCGCGAAGACATCATGAAGGCAATTCTTGATTTCGGTGTTGCTGTTCTTGATGGCAAGGTGGTCGGTTGCGCAGCACTGTGGATTTACACGCCGCAACTTGCCGAAATCCGCTCGCTCGGCGTTCACCCGGATTCGCAGGGTCGCGGCGTGGGCCAAGGACTGGTCCGCTACTTCCTGCAACTTGCTGGACAACTGCATATTCCAAAGGTGTTCGTGCTCACGCGCGCACCGGTCTTCTTTGAGAAGGCTGGCTTCCGACAAGTGAGCGTGAACAGCCTGCCCGAGAAGGTTCTCAAAGATTGCTCCGCGTGCCCGAAGCGCGAACAATGCGATGAGATTGCGTTGATCCACGATATTGCCCCAAATGGAATGGGATCGCGGTGATGACAAGCGTTGCGCCAACGACGGCAAGTGTTGCACTGCATGGTCCGGCGGGTCCAGCCCCACTGCTACCGCTCGGCTTTACCGCGAGTACCGCAAGTGCTGCGATCAAGAAGCCCGGGCGCATGGACATGGGCATGATCCGCTGCCCCGCGGGTGCAACGCTCGCAGCCATGTACACCACCAACCAAGTCTGCGCGGCTCCGGTGCACTTGGACCGGCGGCACCTGCGCGAAAGCCGCGGCCACTGCAGCGCCATTCTCATCAATTCAGGCTGCGCCAACGCAGCAACGGGTGACCGTGGCATGGCGAGCGCTGTTGAAATTGCCGATGCCGTGGCCAGCGCTTGCGACATCGCACCCGTCGCCGTGCAACACAACTCCACGGGCGTGATCGGCGTGCAACTTCCGCTCGACCGGATGATTCCGCAGATTGCGCCGATGGCTGCGCGCGCTGCGCATGGCAGCATTGAGGAATTTGCGCGCGCCATTATGACCACGGACACGTATCCAAAGTGGTCCTCACGCACGGTGACTCACCAAGGACGAAGTTGCACGGTGGTTGGGTGCGCTAAAGGCGCAGGCATGATCCACCCCAACATGGCCACCATGATCAGTGTCATCACTACTGATGCGTCATTGACGCCATCAGAGATTGACGGCCATCTCCGCGCTGCCGTCGAACGCAGCTTTCACCGCATTTCAATTGACGGCGATACCAGCACCAACGACTCCGTATTTGCGCTCGCATCCGGTGCGGCCGGCGCATTTCCGCCCGATGCCGTCAGAGATGCATTCAAAGAAGTCGCGCGCGACCTCGCGCTGCTCATTGTGCGCGACGGCGAAGGCTACGAACGCGGTATCCATGTTCGAGTGACCAGCGCCCCCTCCGATGCGGACGCGCTCAGCGTCGCCAAGTCGATTGCATCCAGCCTGCTGGTTCGATGTGCCGTCACCGGCGGCGACCCCAACTGGGGGCGAATCCTGGCCGCAGCCGGGCGTGCGGGGGTGAAGCTTGACGTCAACGCCCTGACCCTGAATGTCGGAGGGATTTCGCTGTTCGGCAATGGATCCCCAGCCGAAACTCCACTGGCGGAACACGAGGCTGCATTTCGTCAGTCCATGGTCGAAGTTCACTTAGACCTGGGATCTGGCGAGGGCTCAGAAGAATTCATCTCCTGCGGGCTCACCAAGGCGTACGTAGAGCTCAATGCCGACTACACCACGTAGACAGCGTGGGCAATCGATAGCGGTTTCGATCGTTCTACCACTCGTGCTCATTCGCTGAGGGCAACATCGCTCACAGCGACTTACATTCACTCGGTTTGAAATCCATCACTATGAAGATCTCTCGCACTACCGCTCTCATTGGCCTGAGCCTTGCGCTCACCGCCGCTCTCGCACCGATCGCCATCGCTCAGGACGCGCCGCCGGCAGCGCCAGTCGGCAACGGTTCAGGTAAGGGTGACCAGGCCCCCCGTGAAGGCGGCGAGCGTGGCGGCCGCGGTGGCGGACAGCAAGTCAACCTCGAAAGTTCCATGAAGGGGATGAAACGCGAGCTCAAAGCCCTGAAGGGTGCTCTCGGCGATGCTTCAAAGAAGAACGAATGCCTGAAACTAGTCTCCGAAATGCAGCGCCACTGCGCCGCAGCAAAGGCCGCAACCGTTCCCGCCGAGTACCTCAAGAGCGCTGCTGACGACGCCGCGAAGACGAAGATCGAAGACGAATTCCGCAGCGACCTCCGCAAGAACCTGCGCCTTCTCCTTGACCTTGAAGACGCCATGGTTGCCGGCAAGACTGACGAAGCCAACGCGCTGATCGTAAAGATTGAGGCACTGCGTGAGCACGCGCATGAAGAGATGGGCGTCGAGGACTAAGGCCGAAACCCCCACGCGGTGCCGCGCTCCGCGTTAGAACTGCCGCAAGAATCGCGCGTCATTCTCATACAGCCATCGAATGTCACTGATTCCGTAGCGACGCATCGCGATGCGTTCGATACCAAGACCGAACGCAAAGCCCGTCCATACTTCCGGATCAATATTGACAGAGCGCAGCACATTCGGATCAACCATTCCGCAGCCACCAAGTTCAACCCACTTCCATTCGCCCTTGATGCGCATCTTCATATCTACCTCGGCGCTTGGCTCGGTAAACGGGAAGAAACTCGGCCGCATGCGTACTTCTGCTTCCGCACCAAAGTACGCATGTGCAAACTGCACCAGCGTGGTCTTGAGGTCTGACATTGTTACGCCACGATCAAGGTAAAGCCCTTCGATCTGGTGAAACATGGAGTAATGCGTGGCATCATGCGTATCTGGCCGATAGACACGGCCAGTGGCAACTACTTTGATTGGCAGCGACTGCGTCTCCATTGCACGAATCTGCACGGTGCTGGTCTGCGTGCGCAACAAGCGCTTCACGCCACCTTGCTCACCCATATAAAAGTTGTCAATCGCATCACGCGCGGGATGACTCTCCGGAATATTGAGTGCGGTGAAGTTGTGCCATTCATCTTCAACCTCCGGTCCCTCCGCGAGCGTGAAGCCCATGCGGCCAAACACTTCCGTGATTTCATCAATGGTCCGGCTGAGCACATGCCGACAACCCTCCGCAAGCGGAGTACCTGGCTCCGTGACATCCACGATCGGACCACGCGGACCCGCTGACGCCTCGACCGCCGTGCGGCGTTCCTCATAGGCGGCTTCAAGCACAGCCTTCAACTCATTGAGCCGCTTACCAGCAGCAGGCTTCAACTCCTTCGGTACATCCTTGAGCGCCATCATCATGGACTTCAAGCGCCCATTGCCACCAATCCACGCGCTCTTCCACGCATCAAGGGCATCCGGGGTCAGTGATGCCGCCAAGGCGGACTGCGCTTCCAGCTGTGCATGGTCAAGATCGGCGAGCATCCCCAAAGGATACGGAATCCAACCCCCGAAATAGGTGCCGTTCACCCCTGTCCCCATTTTCGAAGGGTTTCCCCTGCCTACCAAACGCGTCAACCTCACGTTCTGCCGAAGATCATGACCTGGCCCGCAGGCGCCGGAGAGGATAGGGCCGCGCTCAGCGGGCATCCTCGTAAGGCGAATGCGGGCCAGTAGACAGACCCAATGCAACCATGCCGGCGAGGACAATTGGTATCCCCGTAGCCGGGTCCAATTGAACATAAATCCCCTGCCAACTACGATCCGCGCACTATGACAACACGCATCTCAACCGGTACCGGCCTCGTCCTGCTCGCAGGAGCCATCGTCTTTCATGCCGTCGTTACTACTGGCGCCGGAACCACCGAAGCCATCGCCGCGCCCGTATGGACACCAGTCCTGACAGCCGCGGCGGCCGAACCACAGAACGCGCCCCCAGGGTCCGCGTCCGCACCAGTGGCTGCCCCACAGCCAATCGGCTTCGCGGTGGTCGCCACGGCAAGCAACGGAAATGGCACCGTGTTGTTCCGACTTTGGCCCAACGGCTCGATCGACCGGCGACTCATCAACTCCGCCGCCGGGCTCTCGTATCAGAACGGTTGGCAACCGCTCGTCACCACTCCGTGATTCCGTCCGCGAAATCCAAAAACACGCGCGCCCCAAGGTAAGCCTTGGGGCGCGCGGAATTCACTTGGTATCAATGAAGAAGCCGGATGCGTCAGGACTCAGCCCTTCGCAGCAGCCGCCTTCTCCTTCGCCTTCTTGGCGAAGGCAGTGCGCTTGTCCGCCACAGTGCGTCGCGTGGACTTGCGTCCCTTGACCTGCGGACCTTCTTCGCCACCAACCAGCTGCAGCATGACCAAGTCCGAAGCATCGCCGAGGCGGCGCTTGTCGAGCTTAATGATGCGGGTGTAGCCGCCGGCGCGATCCTTGTAGAGCGGAGCCACCTTGGTGAGAAGGTGCTGGATCAGGCGCGGCGCCTTGCGGAGCTCGCCGAATCGATTGAACTCGATCTCGTCGGTCGCAGGAAGCTCCCAGAGTCGGCTCTGGGCAGTCTTGACCTCGTCCTTCGTGTTCGGGTCCGCAACCCACGCAAAGACCATGCGGTCGGTCAAGCGTGAGGTCAACTCGCGTCGCGAGGCCAGCGTTGGACGCTTAGCGATCGTGATGAGTTGCTCGACGAACGGCTGAACAGCCTTCGCCTTCGGGAGCGTGGTGGTGATCTGTCCGTGTTCGAACAGACCGGCCGCTAGGTTCCGAAGCATGGAGCGACGGTGAGCGGACGTAACGTTGAGTTGGTAACCGGCAATACGATGACGCATGGTTGTTTCCTTTTAGGACCGGCTCAGCCCGCGGTCGGGGGCGTGAAGCCCTCCGGCAACGGCATTCCGAGATTGAGTCCCATGTCCTCGAGCTTCTTCTTTACTTCACGGAGACTCGTACGTCCGAACGCACGCAGCTCCAGCAGATCATTTTCAGTCTTGTTCACCAAGTCGCTGACGAATCGGATCTTGCCACCTTCGAGGCAATTACCGGCACGCACCGAAAGGTCCAGGTCGGCAAGCGACATTCCGAGCTTCTTGAAGA
>JBILYM010000217.1:0-4174 GCA_044377725.1 Phycisphaerales bacterium | reverse complement strand
AAATTTGAAGACGCCACCGTCGGCTATGAAATGGCCAAGGAAGGCAACGATGCCGAACTCCTTGCCGAGGTGGATGAATCAATCCACCAGATGGTTGCGGACATGGATAAAGTTGAGGCGCAGAGTCTGCTCTCTGAGAAGCACGACCATCGCAACTGCTTCATCACCATTCAGGCTGGCGTGGGCGGCACCGAGGCCAACGACTGGGCCGAGATGCTGGAGCGCATGTACCTGTACTGGTGGAACACCATGGGCTTCAAAGTGGAAGAGATGCACCGACTTCCCGGCAGCGAAGTGGGGCTTGCCGAAGTGGTGTATCGCCTCAGTGGTCCGTTCGTCTACGGGTACATGAACTGCGAACGTGGCACGCACCGGCTTGCGCGCGTCAGCCCGTTCAATGCTGAAGGCAAACGACAGACCAGCTTTGCAACATTGGATGTCACTCCCGAGTTTGAAGACAACGGATTGACCATTCCGGATAAGGATCTGGAAATCATTGCCTTCGTCCGCGCCAGTGGCCCGGGTGGGCAGAACGTCAACAAGGTGGCAAGTGCCATCCGCGTAACACATATTCCTACTGGTTTACAAGTGGTGGCCAGTACCTTCCGCGACCAATTGCAGAACAAGGCGCAAGCGCTAGCAGTGATGCGTTCCAAGCTGGAAGCACTGGAAGAAGAGCGTCGTCAAGCTGAGCTGGACGCCGCAGTGGGTGGCAAGGTTGACCGCGGTTGGGGCACGCAGATTCGTTCCTATGTGTTCTATGACAACCGCGTCAAAGACCATCGAACCGGCTTTGAAATGATGATCCCGCAGCGCGTCTTGGATGGGGACATCGGTGGCTTCATTGACGCAGAGTTGAAACGACGCCGCGCTGAGCGTGAGGAAGCACCTGTATGAACGCCCCTCCCGCTGCTGATCGTGCTGCGGGATCGCATTGGATATTGATCGGTGCCATCGTCGGTGGACTGTGCGGCGTTGCTGTGATCGCACGATTGATGCCACAGCACAGAATGATCGACTACCCGGACGTGGATCACATGATTCGGTCCGTGAGCCCAATTGCAACCGCTGCAATGTTCATTGTCGGCGGCCTCGTCGTAGGGATTGCGGGCTCTCGGGCACGCAAACGTAGCGCTCTGCTGCCCTTCCTTTCGGGGCTCTCATTCTCGGCACTGATGGTGTTCGTAGTGACGTTCTGGATGTATGCCGAAGTGAACGAGAGTGACGTGGGGCGCATTGACCTGGCGGGCAGCCAAGAATCGATCGCTGCCGCACTTCATGTCTCGGTGGATGATCGACTTTCTGCGGCGGCACAGTTGGGCGCACGATCCGGCGCCGCGCCGAATGATGAGTGGCTCGCTGCCGCACGAACCTTTGAGGTTGACTTTCGTGGAACAATCGCGCTTGCGCTCCTGAACACCCAGGGAGAGATTGAACCAGGCTCAACCGTTCCACCAGAACAGGCTGATCGACTGAAATCCAACCTCGGAGGCATCACCGCCGCTGCGCGCGCCGGCGACCGAGCAATGACTGCGCACGGAACGCATGTCATCATGGCCACGCCGGCATCCGGCGGTCGCGTATTGGTGGCGATGGTGGATGCCACCGCCCTTGTGCAGCCCATCAGCGCTGGAATTGCACCTGACCTTGCGCTCACGGTCAACATCAGCGGCCCAGGAAGTGAACGGGTCATCATCGAAAGTTCGGCGCAGGGAGTGGCCATTCTTGAGCCTCCGGCTGAGTGCACCTTCGGAACTGCTGGACTGCTGTGGACTGTGCAACTACGCCCAACTAGCGGATGGATTGATAGCCACCATCACCGCGCCAACACCATTATCTTGCTGCTTGGAGCGATTGCGTCGTTTGCGTGTGCCCTTGCGATTCGTTCACTATCCACAGAAGTCAGCGCGCGCGCTGCCCGGGAATTTGCAGATCGTGCGGCGCAGGGCGCTTCGGCACGCGCGCGTATCAGCGCACATGCGCGCGACGCTATTTCTCAAGAAGCGAGCCATGTGATTCGGGCACGCCTTCGTGAAACCGCGCGCGCACTTGAAGCTGCCACTGATTCGCGCGGTAATGATGCCTCACGCGCAGAAGCGCTGCAGCGGATTGGTGCTAGCCTCACTCACGCAGAAACCGAAGTAGCCGCCTTGCTTGAGGCAACGCCACACACCCGAGTAGCACAGGCTGAACACGCTGCGGAGATTGACCACCATTACGCCTCGGCGGTGTTGGAATTTCCGGGCGGCCCGACCGTGCCGCTCACCGAGCCCGTCTCCGCGGAAACCATGGCACAGATTCAGCGTGAACTGGGGTCAAGCACGTTTGCCGTCATCACCAGCGACAATCCGATGAGTATTCCTGGATCACCGCATGCCAACATGTTGCGGCGCAGCGTTCTTGCGCTGGAATTGCGCAATGCGAAGTTGGTGCATCGACCCGTGATCGGGCGGAGCGCGGACGGCAAATGGTCCGAGAATGGCTTTGCAATATCTGCAAGTATTGGAGAAGCGGACGCATTGTCAGAAATTCACGGGCAGCGTGCGTACTACTGGTTCAATGGTTCGTACTTTCTGATTCACGGCATGACCGCCGATCACGGCGCAATACGCCTCCCACGCACGCCCTCCGCATCACCCGAGACATGAAGACGGACACCCATGCTGAATCGATCTTGCATCAGGTTGCCGCGGGAACGCCCGGCGCCATGGATGCATGCATGGAGAAATTCAGCGGACTGGTGTGGTCGCTGACCCGGCAGCTTTCATTCGCTGGGTCCGATGCAGATGACGCCGTGCAAGAGATCTTCATCGATATCTGGAAGAGCGCCGTTCGGTTTGACCCAGCGATTGCCAGCGAATCCACGTTCGTTGCGATGATTGCTCGACGAAGGCTGATCGATCGCGGGCGGCGGCGGCAGCGGCGGCTTGATTCAACTTCGTTGCCCGACGCGATGGCACCGGAGGCGGATCCGATCCCGGATATGCCAGAGCGAACCGAAGAAGCGAGCCGCGCCACGGTTGCTTTGGGAAAGTTGCGGCCTGAGCAACAGCGTGTGCTGCAACTTGCCATCTACCACGGTTGCTCGCATGAAGAGATTGCGCGCTGCACCGGACTGCCGCTGGGAACGGTCAAGACACATGCGCGGCGTGGCTTGATTCGGCTGCGCGAAATCTTGGAGTCCGAAGGCGCACTCCAACCGACTCGCCCGGAGGCCCCGGACGTCGCGAAAGTTGCTGATCAAGCAACTGATCGCCGCAAAAAGCCTCAATAACTCAGTAAAGGCATCCCGCCGCGCCCAACGCGCGCTGTCCGCGCGGGTAAAACTTCACCTCTTCACATGTTGACCTCCCACCTTTCCGCGATCGTCGCGGCCGCGCTCAGCGCCGGCCCAACCACCACGCCCGATGCATCCATGCTTCGCTACCCGGATATTGGGCGCGAAGACATCGTCTTTGTCTATGCGGGCAACCTGTGGCTGGTACCCAAGACTGGCGGTATGGCGCGCCCACTGACCAGTGCGGCGGGCGCAGAGGTCATGCCGCGCTTCTCACCGGATGGGAACAAGATTGCGTTCGTGGGTAACTATGACGGCAACCGAGACATCTACGTGATGCCCACCGTTGGCGGCGCACCGGAACGTGTCACGCACCATCCGACCGCGGAACTGGTGAATGAATGGACAGCTGATGGTTCACTGCTCTTCAGTGCAAGTGGCATGGAGGGCATCGCCCGCGCTGGTCGTTTGTACACGGTGAAGGAAGCCGGCGGACTGCCTGAGGCGTTGCCTGTTCCGTACGGCACCAACGGCACTATCAGTCCCGATGGCGAGTGGCTGGCATACACGCCGCATTCCATCGATGGTCGCACCTGGAAGCGCTACCGCGGCGGAATGCAAACGGATGTGTGGGTCTACAACCTCCGCAGCAACGAAGCCAAGCGCGTCACTGACTACGAAGGAATCGACACGCTGCCAATGTGGGGCGGCACCACGCTGTACTACTTGAGCGACGCCACCACCGACCCCAAGGCACCGCACAAGCTCAACATTTGGTCATGGGATTCCAAGTCCGGCACCACTAAGCAAGTCACCTCATTCACGGATGAAGACATCAAGTGGCCAGCGATCGGTGATGGCGAAATTGTCTTCCAAAAAGGCACAAAGTTGATGGTC